>SCKQ01000072.1 GCA_004124535.1 Fidelibacterota bacterium | reverse complement strand
ACGGCACCAATAAGTGCATAGGATGCGGAGGCGGCTGGACCTGATTTAGCTAAAAATTTTTGAAAATAATAAAAAGATCGATTGGGGTAAGATTCTTTTGGATCAGGCATTTGGCTCAGAAGATGGTGAGGCCATAGTAAACCGGAGTTTCGCTTTGGATACTAACGAATCTGACGCATCCTTCTTAACGCCGATAACGCTGCAAGATCCCTCGAATTGTGCACCATCTTCTATTACAAGATTGCGGTAAATCAAATCCCCGATCAACTCTGACTTGCGACCGAGGACTATTCTATTAGAAACGGTAACATTGCCTTGTATACTACCGCCAATGTGCGCATCGCTGGCCTGGACATCACCTATTACCTGTCCTGATATGGTAATGCGTACCGGTCCATCTGTATGGATGTCCCCATGGACTTTACCATATACAATAATTCCGCCATGCAATTTAATTGGACCATTAACAACTGCTTCGGCACCTATCATCGTCTGTATATTTTTGAAATCGATCTTTGCCATACTATTCTGCGCTTAAATCTTTATCTTTATACTCGGGGAAAAATTCTAATGGATCCAAAGGATTTGAACCTTCCCACACTTCGAAATGTAAATGTGGTCCAGAAGATATGCCAGTATTTCCTGCAAGTGATATAACATCACTGCGCTTTACAATATCTCGTTTCTCAACGAGGTTTACTTGATTATGGCCATAAAATGTAAAATAGTCATTTCCATGATAAAGTATGACCATATTACCTAAATCTGTTGACCAGCCAGAAAATATAACTACACCTGCTGCTGATGCTGCAACAGGGTCTCCCTCCCGAACAGAAATATCGATCCCATAATGATTATTTTTCCAAGCATGGGAACGAACTACCATCCGTTGGGTTACATAACCATCAATAGGCGCTTTAGTTGGAATATTACCAATTCGATCGGTAGAATATTTTACATCATCGCTTTTTACATCATTATACACCAAACCGCCAAGATTTTCTTCATAATCAGACAGTTTCAGATCCGCACCAAGGTTTTTCCGTAATAATCCATCCATCTGCTGCAAGCGCCGCAGATCGTGGTATAAATTCATAACTTTAGATCTTTCCGTCACCAATTCATTATACCCACTTTTCATTCTTTGATAATCTAAAGCTCGAGGAACAAAAAAGTATCCCGCAACTCCGATTAAGGTAATTATTGCAATAGTCATTGTAATAATCAAACCAAACCAGCGGCGTCTAAATGTAAAACTTTTGCCCTCGGATTCATTATCAGGGATAAGCAATACAGTGTAATTATTGGGCTTCATTGCTGGATTATTCTATTGACCTTAATAAATCTAATACTCTATCCAAATCATCATCAGAAAAAAATTGTATTTCAATCTTCCCACCTTTTTTGGAATAATGCAGCCGGACTTTAGTACCCAGGACCGTAATCAGTTCATTTTCAACACTCCTTATCTGGGAATTCGTTCCAGGTGATTTCCTGCTGGAACGTTTTGACTGTTTGGTTGATATACCTTTAGCAATAGCCTCAGCTACCCGTACACTAAGATCCTTACCGATAATTATCTTATATAGTTTCATCATCCCTGGCATTGTTTTCATCATCAAAATTGCGCGACCGTGGCCTGCTGATATCTTTTTATCACGAAGACTATTTTTTATATCACCAGGTAATTTTAATAACCGTAATGCATTTGAAATTGTGACCCGCTTTTTGCCAACTGCACTGGCTATATCGCTCTGAGAACGGTTGAATTTGCTTTGTAGAACTGCATACCCCTCTGCTTCATCAATTGGATTGAGGTTTTCACGCTGTATATTTTCGATTAATGCTATTTCCATCATTTCAGATTCATCTGAAATAGTTACCACATAGCCCGGTATCTGTTTCAACCCCGCCAACTTGGATGCACGTAATCTTCGTTCTCCAGCAATGAGAATGAAATTATCTTCATCCTGCTGTACAGTAATTGGTGTTATTACGCCCGTTTGCTTGATCGACGCAACTAATTCCTCAAGACTTTTGTCATCCAGACCATCTTTCCGGGGCTGCAATGGATTGACAACAATATTATCTATAGGTATATCTGCTACTCCCGGGCGGTCTGGAGTAGCCTCCTCAGGACCGTGAATCAATGCTTCAAGACCTCTTCCCAACCGTTTAGTAGCCATTTTCAATTATCTCCTCTATAAGTGCCATATAATCCTTTGCTCCTACTGAATTGGCATCATATAATAATGCCGGTTTTCCAAAACTAGGTGCCTCACCTAGCCGTACATTGCGATGAATGACTGTATTAAATAATTTATCGCCAAAATAACTTTTTACCTCATCAAGTACTTGTCTGGATAAGTTCAATCGACCATCAAACATTGTAACTAAAACACCCGCAATTTTCAAATTCTTGTTCAAATACTGCTGGACCAATCGAATGGTATTCAGCAGCTGACCCAGTCCCTCCAGTGCATAATACTCTGCCTGAATAGGAATAATTAAAGCGTTAGCAGCCGTCAGGCTATTAAGTGTGAGTAAACCCAATGAAGGCGGACAATCGATGATTATATAGTCGTATCTCCTTTTGACCTTTGCCAATGCTTTTTTCAGTTCTAATTCCCGGGCGATAACACTAACCAGTTCAATCTCTGCACCAACCAGGTCATTCGTTGATAGAATTGCATCTAGATGATTAAATGTCGTTTTTGTAATGGTATCTTTGATTGGTATTTCATCCACCAATGTCTCATAAATGGTATTTTCGGCGCGCTTTTTAATAATTTCTGCTATACCGGTGGATGTATTTGCCTGGGGGTCCATATCAATCAATAACGTTTTGATCTCACTCACTGCCAAACTTGCAGCAATATTAACTGCTGAAGTTGTTTTACCAACACCGCCTTTTTGATTCGTTAGGGCAATAATTTTGGTCATATTGCAGATTTAAGGAATGTATTACGTATCAAGAAAACAAGACAAATTTAATTGTCTCTCCAAGGTTTAACAAGCGGGTTAAATCCCTAAATATCGTACTATTCAGGTTAGTACAACATTGCAATTTGCAGAAATTATTAGACAATGATAACATTGCTAAATTTTATTATGTTCTCACTATGAGTTTCATGAAAGCATTAGTAAAAAAATCTCCAGTGGATGGTCTTTGGCTAGAACAAATGCCAATACCTGTAATTGGCACCAATGATGTATTGATCAAAATTACAAAAACAGCGATTTGTGGTACCGATCTGCATATATATCACTGGGATGAATGGTCCCAGTCAACCATTAAGCCACCGTTAATTATCGGTCATGAATTCGTAGGAGTTGTTGAAGAGATAGGTCTGGGAGTAACCCATTATAAAAAAGGTGATATAGTCTCTGGTGAAGGTCATATAACCTGCGGTTATTGCCGTAACTGCCGCGCCGGGTTACGACACTTGTGTCATAAAACGATTGGTATTGGCATCCAGCGTGATGGTGCTTTTGCTGAATACATGACGTTACCGGAAGGTAACGTATGGCCTGTACACAACGATATTGATACGGACGTCGCCGCCTTTTTTGATCCGCTGGGTAATGCAGTACACTGTGCTTTGAGCTTCAGCATGGTAGCAGAAGACGTTCTAATAACTGGGGCAGGCCCAATCGGATGTATGGCAACCTCTATATGCAAACACCTTGGGGCGCGCAATGTTGTAGTGAGTGATATCAATGATTACCGTCTGGAACTGGCTGCTAAAATGGGTGCCGATAGAATAGTGAATATTCAGAATGAAAAAATTGAGGATTGTTTCAGCGAATTGAAAATTTCCAGTGGATTCGATATTGGCTTGGAAATGTCAGGCAATCCCAGTGCCCTACAGGACCTTATTCGCACCATGTACCATGGTGGAAAAATTGCGCTCCTGGGTATACTCCCTAATGATACATTGGTCAATTGGGATGATATCATATTTAAAGGTCTCAGAATAAAAGGTATTTACGGTAGAGAGATGTTTGAAACATGGTACAAAATGACCCAGCTCATACGCGGTGGCTTGGATGTGTTACCAATCATTACGCACAAATTTAATGCTGAGGACTTTCAACAAGCTTTTGAAGTGATTGATACCGGTCAATGCGGTAAAGTAATACTGAACTGGGACTAGTATGAACAAACCCGAGAATATTTTCAGTGCTAAATTGGCTGAAATAAAAGCAGCAGGTCTATATAAAAAAGAACGAACAATTACCACACCACAAGGTGTAATAATTGCCACCCGTGAAGGCGGCGAAGTCCTCAATTTTTGTGCCAACAACTATTTGGGCTTATCGGACAATGCAGAAATTAAAGCTGCTGCGCAAGATGCACTGGAAAACCATGGCTTCGGCATGTCTTCTGTTCGCTTTATATGCGGTACACAGGACATCCATAAGGAACTGGAACGAAAGATTTCAAATTTTTTTGACACCGATGACACCATCCTGTATACATCCTGTTTTGATGCCAATGGTGGTCTATTTGAAACATTATTAGAACCAGATGATGCTATAATCTCAGATGCGTTGAATCATGCCTCCATAATAGATGGAATTCGACTCTGCAAAGCTCAACGATTTCGCTATAAAAATAGTGATATGGCCGATCTGGAGGTCAAACTTCAGGAAGCACAAAATAACCGCCTGCTAATGATTGCTACGGATGGCGTTTTTTCCATGGATGGTTATATTGCCAAGCTAGATGAAATTACTGAATTGGCAAATAAATATGATGCTATGGTCATGATAGATGACTCTCACGCCACTGGATTCGTAGGCCAGACCGGGCGCGGGTCTGCGGAATATCACGGTGTAATGGACAAAGTGGATTTATGGACATCTACGCTGGGAAAAGCGCTGGGGGGTGCTTCAGGGGGTTTTACGACCGGAAGACAAGAAATTATTGATATGTTGCGCCAACGATCGCGGCCTTATCTTTTCTCCAATACCTTAGCACCTGCTATTGTCGCTGCTGGTATAAAGGTATTTGATATGCTATCAGCTACTACAGTACTCCGTGATAAACTGGAAGAAAATACTCTCTATTTCCGGGAAAAAATAAGTGCCGCTGGATTTGATATTAAAAAGGGTGATCATCCCATTGTACCGGTCATGCTCTATGACGCTGTCCTGGCCAAAAAAATGGCTGCTGAATTATTAGAAAGAGGCATTTATGTCATCGGCTTTTTCTATCCTGTTGTGCCCAAAGGGGAAGCAAGAATTCGTGTTCAAATATCTGCAGCAATGGAAATTCATCAACTAGATGAAGCGGTGGATGCATTCACTGAAGTCGGGCAGAAATTGAACGTATTATCTTGAATTTTCATGATGGAAATAAAATTTGGTACCTCATTTCTATGCTCGGTATATTCGCAGGCTTTTTTCATAGAAAAGCAATTCAATAAATAAAATGTCTAAAAACCTTATACCACGGTATATCATCATTGGCGTAGTTCTGGCTTGGGCATTGCTAACGCTGTGGCCTTCTGTTAAATATCAGCAATTATCACCTGAGGATATTGAAGATATGCGGGAAGCCGGTACGCTCGAAACTCTCGAAAATAAAATTATCAAGCTAGGCTTGGACCTCAAGGGAGGCATTTACATTGTTCTGGAAGTAGACCTGCCAACGCTCGTTACGACCCTAGCCATTAATAAGGATGCAAAATTTGAACGTACAGTAAATGACGTTCGAAATACCCTGACTGAAAACCCTCAGCAAGAATTTTTCACCGTATTTACAGAAAAGATCAGTGAGAATGGCCTGCGATTACCGCGGTACTACGATGTGGATTATGGTGCCAAAGCTGAAGACATACTAAACAGCATTCAAGAACAAGCAGATGACGCTATTAACCGCGTCTTGGAAATACTACAGAACCGAGTTGATCAATTTGGTGTTTCTGAACCAACAATTCAAAAACAAGGTAATCGACGTATCATTGTAGAATTAGCTGGAATCCAGGATTCTGAAAGAGCGCGGACACTGCTGCAAAGCACTGCACAATTGGAATTTTTCCTGGTCAAATCTCCAGAAGTTACTAACGACATTTTATCTCAAATCGACAAAGTTGTTAAAGGAGATGAGGAATTAGAGGCCTTGGCCGCTGCGGTTGATGGTGAACAGGGACAGACCGAGGATGGAGAGTTAGCAGTAAGTAATGACCAAACTATTTCCATTAGTGAACTTTTCGGCAAAGATGAAGTGAGTTCAGAGGATGCAGAAAGCGGCGACACAACAGTTGTGGTTGATCAAAATATTTTTCAAGAACGGCCCTTTTCTGCCATGCTGCGGGCCCTGGGAAATAATATTGCTGTCCCGGAAAAGAATTTATATGCTATAAAGAAAATCATTAATAAACCTGAAGTTCAGGATAAACTTGCTCTGGGTAATGGTCGTTTTCTATTTGCCCCTGAAGCGGAGAGTTTTACAACAAATTCGGGGCTGGAAGAACCACTAGTTTACATGTATTATCTGGAACATGATGCTGATCTAACTGGTGGTGTCATCGAAGAAGCGAATGCGACGATCGGTGGCCAAGGGACAAGTGCTGTTGGGCAACCCATAGTTTTACTCGATATGAATAGTGAAGGAGCACGGACGTGGTCCCGGATCACTGGGGCAAATATCGGCCGACGCATAGCTATTGTCTTGGATAAAAAAGTGCATATGGCACCGTCAATCCGAACAAAGATAACGGATGGTGGCACCATGATCGAAGGTTTCGCAAACATGGATGAAGCCAAAGACATTGCCATTGTACTTCGTGCCGGTGCTTTGCCAGCGCCAGTAAAAATAATTGAAGAAAGAATTGTCGGACCATCTCTCGGTGCTGATTCTGTTAAAAGAGGAACGTATTCTGTCCTTCTTGGTCTCGCGCTGATCCTGGTATTTTTACTGGTCTATTATAAGCTCTCAGGCGTAATTGCAGATTTTGCATTGATCTGGAATATCCTATTGGTACTTGCTGTCTTGGCATCCCTTGGTGCTACACTAACATTGCCGGGTATTGCCGCCTTGATACTAACAGTAGGAATGTCCGTGGATGCCAATGTTATTATATTTGAGAGAATTCGCGAGGAATCAAGGAAAGGGAAAACACCTCGTACAGCAATTGACAGCGGTTATGCTCGCGCACTAACAACAATTATTGATGCGAATGTTACCACATTGGTGGCGGCACTCGTACTCTATCAATTTGGCACTGGTCCCATAAGAGGTTTTGCAACAGTATTATTCTGGGGTATTATGATATCCATGTTTACGGCTATTTTTGTCACCCGCACAATTTTTAATTCGTTCGCCGAACGTAGAGGTCTAAAAAAACTAAGTATATGAGACTCATCAAAGAAACTAGCATAAAGTTTATGGCGCAATCCCGACTAGGATTATACTTATCTGGTGCGGTAATCGGTGCCGGTATCATTTCCTTAATACT
>SCKQ01000071.1 GCA_004124535.1 Fidelibacterota bacterium | reverse complement strand
TTGCATTAAAAGCGATAACAGACCGATTGTTCTTTGGTTCACCTTCAAAAAGAGCGATATGAATACTACCCTCATCATTTCCAATTGTGAGTGGACCAGTTTTTGCCCAAAAAAGTAATCTTTCTATAGGTTTCAACCCCAAAATAGTACTGTACCAATCAAGGGCTTCTTGTCTATCTGGTACAAAAACATGAATATGGTCGATATTTTGCAATTTAGGGTTCATTTTAAAAGACAATGTATTTTGTAAACTAAATCTACCATCATCCCACAAACAAAAAACCCCGCTATTTGGCGGGGTTAGTTATGGTACTAACTATTTTTGTATGTATGCTATCTTGAAGGCTCAGAATCAATCTGTAGTTTTACACTTTTTACAAATTTCTTTTTTCAAACCATAAGCTGGAAAATCAGCATAAGTAAGAATTGTTTTAGTTTGTAAATGTAGTTCCCAAACACATTCACATTCAGGACATTTTTTTAATATATCTTTATTTGGGGTCCTTATCTTTACAAACACAGGCTCAGATACAGATAAAGATGATTTTGCCACTCAGTTTAACCTTTTACTCTTATGCATTCCTTGAATCTACCCATCATCCCACAAACAAAAAACCCCGCTACTGGGCGGGGCTAATTGTTTACCTAATTAACGAATCTATTTCAACAGTACCATCTTCTTAGTCTGCATGTATTCACCAGCCTGTATTTGGTATAGGTAGATACCAGCACTCACTGGTTTACCATAGTCATTAGTAGCATCCCAGATAACTGACCTGTAGCCAGCGTCATGAGTTTGATTGACTAAGGTCTTCACTTGTCTACCAAGCATGTCGTAGATGGTAATGTTAACATGATCATTTTCTGGTAGATCGTATCGCAGTGTTGTAACTGGATTGAATGGATTGGGGTAGTTTTGGTGGAGTGCAAAAACATCAGGAATCATATTTTCTTCATTCACACTTAGCACTACTTCGAAAGACAGCGTTTCTGAGAAATCACTTACATTTCCTGCGGAATCGACTGCAGACAATCTATAGTATAAAACCTGACCATCTTCGTAAACAGTATCAAGATAAGATGTTTCGGTAGTAATAATAGAAGGATACTGACCAGATTGAAATGAATCATCGGTATCTTTATCAAGGACATAATGAGAAAAATCGTCTTCATTATTTTCATTCCAGGTTAAGAAAATCCCTTCATTAAATTCTGCTGAAAGACCTGTTGGTGTACTTGGTGGTAGATTTATAATAGTTATAGTACCTGACCGCAATAAATTGGAATCATAGTCATGATTAACAAAATCAGTATCTGTATATAAAAAATAAGGGGCGATGCAATCGCCCTTTATTATTGAACAAATAGAGTGAATTAATTTATACTTTCAAAAGTAAAAATTATTCACCGCATAATTCATCATAGGATTCCTGAGCCTCACTTACGTCTTGGCCTGCGCCGCTCATACATGTAATAACATCATCAAAAGCTGTACACATATTTTCAAATGCTTCTGTAGTTCCATCTAACGCTTCACTTGCAGCATTCAATGCTTGAGATTCAGTAACACACAACTCTTCTTCTATAGCTTCTTCTGCTTCATCACATCCTACCCATAATACAGGCAGAAGTAAAAATAACCATTTAAATTTCATTACTATTTCTCCTATTTATAATTCAAGTATCCAATCCAGATCATATTAATTAAATAATTCTGTTTGGTCAATTAATAATCACATTATGTGATCTGGGTCAATAATCATTAGTATACTTGATTATAATTGCTTGCGCACCCTATTATCCGCAGCAAATGACCAGGCGAAAATTCCTACAAATTTGGCAGGTCGCTACTGGTATGATCGTATCCTTCATCAGTGCGCCAGCAATATATTTTTGGCAGACAGATAGATCAGTGACTGCCGAGATAGATGATCGCTGGATCGATGCGGGGAGAGTCGATGATTTACCAATAGATCAGTGGCGAGAAGAAATGCTGCTTTTTCAGCGACAGGATCGCTGGGCTACATTTGAACAAAAAGAGCTTATCTATATCCATCGTAGCGCTCAGGATATCACAGTTTTCAGCGCCATTTGCCCCCATGCGGCGTGCCTGATCCGGAAGAATGATGCGGGTTTTGGTTGCCCATGCCATAAAAGTAGTTTTGCCAGTGACGGTATTGTACTTGCCGGACCGTCCCCGCGCTCACTGGATCGTCTGGATACAAAAGTGCAGGACGGGCGGCTTTATGTTAAATACGAAAAATTCAGGCCAGGAACCAAAACCAAAGAGATGGTTGGCTAATGCGACCTCTGCGAAGGATAATAACCGTCAGCGCTAGCGCCAGCCTGCTATTCCTGGGGCTGGTGATCCTCAGCGGCTGGGGTCTGTCCGGGTCATATGTACCATCATTGACAGATGCGTTCCCAGCCACACTGTATCTGGAAAAATATAGTAGTGGGGGTCATTTGCTGCGCAGCATACATTATTATTCATCTTCCGGCCTGGTGTTCAGCGGTTTTGTGTTCCTATGCTGTTTTTATATCAGCGGGTTTGCTGCCAAATACCGCAAAACCTGGATACTGGGTGTTGTGCTCTACCTGTTGATTGTTGGAAGTGCATTCACCGGGTATGTGCTGCCCCTGGATCAGAATGCGTATTGGGGTACAAAGGTGCGCTTAGGCATTGTGGAGACGGTTCCCTTAGTGGGTACTGCCATTGCTGATTTTCTCCGCGGCGGTGCAACGTTCAACAGTGCTACGCTGCCCCGGTTTTTTACGCTTCATGGATCTGTATTAGCTGCGGCAATCTTCCTATGCCTGTTTCTCTTGATTCATTCCTGGAAATCAGTTTTCATACAATATCTCAGCGACCAGCGGTTCAACGTCACACTATTAGTTTCAATTATTCTATTTTTTATTCTAATAATTCGATTCAGCGCACCACTGGAATTGCCTGCTGATCCAGCAGATGTAGAATACAATCCCAGACCGGAGTGGTACTTCCTATGGCTATTTCAATTTGGCAAATACGTGGAGTGGGCACCTTGGATTCAAAGTGGCGTTTTACCGCTATTAGGTGTTGGGTTTTTATTTGCTGTGCCGTGGCTTAGGAATCATGGACAAAAAAGACGATCTGCCATTGCAGTAAGCTGGTGTTTGGGCTGGCTGGTCCTTACCGGTTTGACTATAATTGATGATAAAGATCTACCAGATAATCCCAATTATAGTGAGGGCATGGCCATAGGTGCAGAAAAGAATTTCAACCGCTTATGTGTGGATTGCCATGGTCCTGGCGGATTGGGTGATGGACCTGAGGCCCAGGCGTTTGATCTGCCAACACCGGATTTTACCGCCCGCGAATTCTGGAATAATATAGATGAACAGCAAATGATAATCGCCGTCAGGGATGGCAAAGGAAATGATATGCCGGATTTTAGTGGATCGTTAACTTATGAGCAGATTTTGGCACTGATCCACCATATTGAAAAATCATTTAAACCGAACTATCAGGAGTAACACATGAAAATAAAATTTGTCTTACCGTTGTTCATCCTTGGTCTTGCAATTATTGTATATGGACAGTCCGATTTCAAGAATCTGAAAGTCCTTGATCCAAAAATAGAAGAATCAGAACTGAAGCTGCTTATGAAAAGCTACGCGAAAAGCCTGGGTGTGAAGTGTACTTTTTGTCACGTTCGCGATTCCTTTCATAAAGATGATAAAGAACATAAGCTCATTGCTCGTAAAATGATTGCCATGACAGCCGGTATACGCTCAGACCTTAAGAAGATATTCCCCAAAAAGGATGTGTCTGAGAAATTTAATTGTGTAGTCTGTCATGCTGGTAGCGCTGATCCGGAATGGGCCGAAGCGCATTTAATTAGATAAAGTACCCTGGTAACGCGTGTTTTGTATCAGAGTATATATCTTCTACTTGAACAGAATGACAAGAATGTCATACATTCCGCAATCATACTTTACATAAAAAGTATGAACTATATGCGGAGTCTAAAATACAAGGCATTTGCTTTACTCGCCCTGCTTACAGTACTTCGTGCCTCAAACTCACCCGAGATAACAGATGTATTTGTGGATCCATTTACAAATGGATTACTGTTTACACTGTATTCTGAGGAGACAATTTACCTTGATAATGTTTCCAGTTGGATGTCTCCCCATGGCTGGTATTATATAACAGTCAATGGCGCAACATTTTCCCTGGATATTCCAGGTAAAATCCCAGCCCTGAGACAGGTAAAGGATATTGTAATAAAAAATAACCATGAATCTGGCCAGCTCGCATTTTTGGTAAAAAAACCGTTCCATTCCATCCAAATATTAAAATCTGAAATATCCAATGCGGTGCAAGTCTCAGCAGTTTATGAGGTAAGTAGTTCAATTAAACAACGACTTGGAGATACGCTAGTTGAAAAAGATAAAGAAAAACCTCTTGAAGAAAGGACCCGGCCCTTAGCGCGAAAAAAAGCGCAGGATGTTGCCAATCGCGAACCTAGTATTGATTACATGCACTTAGGTTTTAACGCTGATACACTTAATCTGGCTGTTGATGAAATGCTGGATGCTTTACTGCTCGATATGGCGAATGCTGATGATTTTACGAATAGTAAAAAGATCGAGAATGAAACCGAATTTATCAGGATGTATGAAGGCAAACAGCACCGCATTAATGACCCTAACATTATGAATGACCTGGTCAAACTGGGTGACGTAGCCGTGAAAGGTCCAGCCAGTTCTTCCGTCCGGGAATTATTCATCCCCAAGAGGAAATGGTATAAGGATGATTTCTTTTTACCAAAAGATGGACCGCAGGAAAAGGGCCGGTTAAAGATAACATCCACTATTAATGATGTAACTGTATTTATCGATGATGAATATGTTGGCCTGACACCAATCAATGATAATATTGAATTGACTATTGGTCCGCACAAGGTTTGGTGTATACCGCCAGTACCTGTGAATGATAGTCGCTGGTATGAGACCCCAATCAGTGGGAATGTGATCGGGGACGCGATTCATAATGTAATTGTCCGCGCGAATGCAGTCACAACGGTGGACTTTGACCTCTATATTCTGAATACATCGCCAAATTTTAAGGAAAAAGTATATTACCTGGACTCCTTAGGCGCCATCGTTGGTCCAGAAGATGAGAACCGCTATGCAGACCTGAGTATGGAACGGTTTATTAATAAACGCATTACTAGTCATAAAAATTCTGCGATTAAGAGGGCGGTTGTACCGCCACTTGTTAAAGAAGGCAAAAGTACGAAACAGAAGGCAGCCATGAATGTGCCGCCGCCTTTGGCAATGTCAGATCTACGAAGATCCAACAAAAAGACTGGTGATAAAAAGCAGGATCAAACAGACTTAGCAAATACACCAACTGGCGCAGATGATACCAAAGCAGAAGTGGATGTGCGTGAGTCGGAAATTGAAGACACTGAAGTAGATGACATAGCGGATATTGTTGTGCCCGATCCAGATGAAAAAACAAGTAATGATTCCAAAGGTAATTTGTTTAGCCGCCTTTTTTCATCGTTAAAAAGAAATGGTCCAAAAGGATCAAAACGCGATAAACCCGACACACAAGAATCACAGATCGATGAACCAGCAGAAGAAGAAATGGAACAGCTAAAAACTGATATTGAAGAAGGTGACCTAGCCGCTGCTGATGTAGAAAAAAAACCAGCTAAAACCGGTAGCAATATTTTTCAAAGAGTTTTCCCACAAAGAGATTCCACAGCAAACCGGCAGAAGGAACCGCCGCGTCGCTCCACCATACGTTCTGCAGATTTGGATGTTGTCCGGATAGTTAATGCGGAATACGTAAATCCGAAAAAGCGTCGACCGGTGAATATCAATAATAAATTTCCCAGCACCAATCACCGCGTATATTGTTTTACGGCTGTAAAGAATCTCGGCACACCGGTCAATATCAGTCATTATTGGTACCGTAACGGGGAATTTATGGCCCGAGTACCAATGGAGGTCGGTTTTTCAAGTTTCTGGCGTTGCTGGTCTTATATCACTCTCAAAAACGGTTTCGAAGGTAATTGGAAGGTAGTAGTCCGGGGGCCTACCAACCAGGAACTAGAAGAAATAAATTTATCCATCTTTCCGGATAAGAATCTGGCCAAACAAAAGCAATAAGAATACGTCCCAACAGTATTTCCTTTGGTGCCATTATCCTGATTTCCTATTTTGGTATGCGTGAAATCACAGAGAACTGCACCCCAAGCCCACACTGTATACGGACTAAATAGCGCAAAACAGGTCCTTAAAACGGATCGCTTCGAAATTACCGCGATTGATATTCATAAAAATGGTCCTGCTGAAAAAGACCCTGTTATTACAGATTTGTTGAAGGAAGTTACTTTTGCACCTAGATCTTGGACCAATGAGAAGTTTGCCAGGAAATACAAAGGATACCGCACCCAGGGTATAGCAGTATCCTTTATTGGACCGGTGATCACACCTTTGCCTTCCTTTGCTAATGGTAAGCCTACTATGGGATTTTTGCTGGGGGATCATATATCGGATCCGCAAAACCTGGGACAGATAATTCGCACGGCTGAATGTGCCGGTTTGGATGGCTTAATTCTACCTGAAAGAGGCGGTACACAACTTACCGATGCTGTATTACAGGTTAGCCAAGGAGCTTTTGTTACATTACCAATCTACAGTTGCGGCAATGTGCAACAAACATTGCAGCAACTGAAAGACGAGGGATTCTGGATTGTAGGTGTAGAAAATGATGAACAGGCAAAAGTATGGTATGAAATTGATTATTCTGGTAAGGTAGCTATAGTTGTCGGTAGTGAAGGGCAGGGAATTCGACAGCTGGTGCGCAGGAGATGTGATTTCCTGGCGACCATACCCATGCAAGGTCAAATTAATTCATTAAATGTGTCTGCTGCTGTGAGCGCGGTGCTATTTGAAAGGCAGCGGCAGATTAATGCTGAAAAGTGATACCAATATGAAAATATATACGCCGGTAGGCCGGATAATACTGATCGCAGTATTGTTATATAGTGGCTGCATTACAGTAGAGAAAAAAGACACGGAAATTTTGTGGGACACCTATGGCATCCCACACATTTTTGCCGGTGACTATAATCAGTTATTTTATGCTTTTGGCTGGGCTCAAATGCGTAACCATGGGAATCTCATGCTGCGGCTATTTGGACAGGCCCGGGGCCAAGCTGCTGAATATTTTGGCGAATCTTACCTGATATCTGATCAATGGGTACACACGCATAATATTCCACAGCGAGCTGCTGAATGGCTGGATTTGCAAAAGCCTGAATTCAAACAGTATTTTCAAAGCTTTACTGCCGGTATAAATGATTATGCTGCTCAATTCCCAGATGAAATAGATTCTGATACCAAAGCTATTCTACCGATAGAGCCAACGGATTTACTGGCTCATTATCAGCGTGTAATCATCTATCATTTTGTCACAAACCCAAGGGATACGCAATTCAATCCGACATCAATACGTTTAGACCGGGGTTCTAACGCCTGGGCGATCGGTCCATCAAAGTCTGCCTCGGGTAATGCGATGCTGATCATCAATCCGCACTTACCTTGGGACGACATGTTCACTTGGTTTGAAGTTCAACTAAATTGCAAAACTTTGAATGTATACGGCGCAACCCTTGTGGGCAGCCCCTTTATTGGTATTGGTTTTAATGACTACCTGGGCTGGGCCCACACCAACAATGTACATGATGGACAGGATCTGTACAAATTGGTTCTTGCTGATGGTGGCTATAAATGGGGTGATGATAGCAAACCATTTGCGACCAGGACAGTGAAATTGAAAGTAAGAGAGTCGGATGCGGTGCTATCAGAAAAAGAGTTGACCATAAAAGAATCGGTTCATGGCCCAATAGTTCGCGAAGATGAAAATCAT
>SCKQ01000024.1 GCA_004124535.1 Fidelibacterota bacterium | reverse complement strand
TTATCTTACCAAAAACAGCAATTTTATTGGTAAAAAAACTTTTTATTAAAAAATATAAACCAGAATTGATACCAGTAATAAATGAATGGTTAGCTTAATCATTATTTAGTCTTCCCACAATCACATGTTTTAAAACGTAAAAAAGTCTTCTGCTGAAGACTTTTTCGTTATTGGTGTGGACATATAATTTTTTCCCTAAGCCTACCCAGGGCTTACAGCCCCTACGAATGATAGGGTCTACAATCCCGTTATATATTGGGTCAAAATATTGACACCTGCCAACATACAGAAGTCAGTTTAAGTTAATCCTTGCTATATTTCACAGCAATTAGGAGATTCTAATACAAATAACCAGTGTTATTAATAAATGGCCTAACAAATGAGGTAAGGAGGTTATTAAGTGCTCAATAGTATTTTTGATAAACATCGACGGAGTTTATTGATATTTATTGATTTATTTGCCATTGTTATAAGTTTTTTTGGTGCTTTTTTACTCCGTTTTGATTTTACTATTCCTGCAGAGTACAGCAGTATTTATTGGGTTTGGTTGCCTGTATTTATTGTTATTAAGCTGGCTATCTTTAGTTTATTCGGGTTATATAAGGGCATTTGGCGCTATACTAGTCTCTGGGATCTAATAAATATTGCTAAAGCCGTTTTCATTGCTTCTATCATTATCATTGTAGTATTTGGGTTTATAGAAGGATTGGAAAAATTTCCCCGATCAATATTTCTTTTGGACCTTATTTTAACTACAATAATAGTCTGTGCCAATCGAGTAGTTGTAAGATTGTATTATACTCATTTTTATACTGAATTATTTTCTGATAATGAAAAAATCAAGAAAAATCTTGTTCTCATTGGTGCTGGAAAAACCGGTGAAAAAATTGCCCG
Organism: Fidelibacterota bacterium; assembly: GCA_004124535.1. The sequence continues at coordinate 31,809 of SCKQ01000024.1, read as the reverse complement.
AGAAATTATAAATACTCCTACATCACCATATAAAATTATAGGTTTTGTGGATGATGATCCTAATAAGAAAGGAGCTATGTTGCACGGGTATAAAATTTTAGGTAATGTTGCTGATCTTGAACATATAACTCTTCCTTATGATGAGTTGCTTATTACCGCGCCGTCGTCATCTGGTGAGCAAATGCGCAGGATTGTGAAACACTGCAAAGCAACTGGGAAAAGATATAAAATAGTGCCCAGTCTTTCAGAATTAATCGATAATGATATTTCACTTTCCTCCATACGAGATGTATCCTATGTTGATCTGTTGGGGCGGGAAGAAGTGAAGTTGGATAAAAATTCTATTGAACTATTATTGAAAGGAAAGCGGGTTCTTATCACAGGTGCCGGAGGGTCTATCGGATCAGAACTTGTGAAGCAATGTGTTGCTTTTAATCCTGCTGAGATCATTTGCTTGGATATTAGTGAGCAGAATCTGTTTACCATTACTGCTGATATGGAAAGAGTGAAAAGTAATGCAATTATAAAACCGATTTTAGGTGATATCCTCCAGGTTAAAAACATGGAAAAGATTTTCAATGAAAATCGTCCTCAAATCATTTTTCATGCTGCAGCATATAAACATGTTCCCATTCAGGAACTGCATCCTTGGGCTGCAGTCGCAACTAATGTTGGTGGTACAGTGAATCTGGTTGAAATGGCGGATAAATACCGTGTAGAAAAATTCGTTTTGGTATCTACTGATAAAGCAGTTAACCCCATCAATGTAATGGGTGCAACAAAAAGATTGGCAGAGAAGTTAATCCAGTCAATCAATATTGATTCCGACACCCAATACTTGGCGGTACGATTCGGGAATGTGATTGGCAGTTCCGGTAGTGCTATTCCAACCTTTCAGAAACAGATCAATTTAGGGGGTCCTGTAACGATCACACATCCCGAAATGACCCGTTATTTTATGTCCATCCAGGAAGCTGCACAGCTTATCTTACAGGCCGGAGCTCTGGTTGAAGAAAAGGGAAAAATATTTCTTCTGGATATGGGCAAACCAATTAAAATTGATCAAATGGCTCGTGATCTAATAAGATTATCTGGATTTGAGCCTGATAAGGATATACCTATTGCTTATACTGGTTTAAGACCTGGAGAAAAACTTTATGAAGAATTACAATCCAAAGATGAAAAGGTAGTTGTTTCTGAACACAAGAAAATTATGATTCTGTATGAAGACAACCACCAAATGAACTGGGCAGCATTAAAATCAGCTGTAAAAGATCTTCTTAAAATTTCTGAAAACTTAGATAGTGGAGAAATTCAATTAAAATTAAAACAGCTCCTCCCAGACTATATACCAAGATCCTTTATGCCCCTTACCGAAGAAGATCGTATGCAACCATTTACTATTAAAGGACAGGCTTAATTAGTTATATTATTCAATATAGATCATAATTTCTTCCGCAATCGCCAAAGCCGCCGTCAGCCCCGGTGATTCAATACCGATCAAATTAACCCATCCTGGGAAACCTTTGTCCTCCTCATGTTCAATATAAAAATCAGACAGCGGATTTTTCTCATTATAAATCTTGGGCCGAATTCCTGCAAAATCCGGTGTTAGGTCCTCCATCCTCAAGTTATTTATATACTGCGCCGCACCAGCATGAAAGAGATCTAAAAGGGATTCCTCTACATCGTAATTCTCCACTCTGTCATTCAGCCAGTGTGCGCTAGGCCCCAGCTTTACCGTTTGGGTCTGATCAAAGCTTAAGTGAATACCCAGTGAACCATGTTTTTCGTCCGGTAAAGGGTACACCAAGTGCCGAAACTGTCCCCGCCACCGGGACGACAACTTAAAGTAACATCCCTTTGAATATTTTAATTTTGGGAAAGATTCTTCGTCTCCCAGCATTTGGGCGATCATATCGCTGTGCAGTCCTCCGGCATTGACGACCCATTCAGTCGTGACATGTTCTATATCTCCGTCAGCATTGCGGATTTCCACTTTATATCCATCAATAATTTGCTCTATTTCCACCACTTCCGACATAAATAGGTAATCATGCTCTTTTTCCGCCGATATTCGGTGCAGTACAGCCATAAACTCATGAGCGGACATAATTCCAGTGCAGCCAACAAATAACGCTGCAGTACCACGAATTTGGGGCTCTAGTGCGGATAATTCTTTTTGGTCTATAATGTAGTTGTCCGGGACGCCATTTTTCTGGGCAATTTCATAAAGTTTCTCAAGTTCATTAAGCTGTCCATCCTGGGCAATGACCAGTTTTCCGCACTGTTCATGCCAGATCTGGTGTTTTTGACAAAAATCATAGGTTAATTCCCGTCCCCGAGTGCAGAATTTGGCTTTCAGGGAATCAGGTGTATAATAGATTCCGGAATGTATCACCTCACTGTTTCGACTTGAAACACCCTGCCCGAAACTTGCTTCCTTTTCAATTACCAAAACCGTTTTATCAGAAGATTCAGCTAATTCACGGGCTATTGCTAGGCCTACGACTCCCGCTCCAATAATGACAACATCATAATCCATAACAAAAATTAAAAATATTTACACATTAAAAGTCCCCCTTATTAAAGAAGGATTTAGGGGGGTGTAAAGAAACTCAATTAATTACAAGATGCTTGAGATTCTTCAGTCGTAGGGCTCGTTCAGAATGACAGAAACCTTTAAGTTTTCCTACCCTCTTCAAGATCATACGGAAACCAGTAATCCTTTTCTCGAATCTTATAGTCGATCAGGATATGTTTTGCTTCCCTGAATTCATCCAAACCTTCGATGCCCAATTCCCGTCCGCCGCCGGACATTTTCATGCCGCCGAAGGGAGCTGCTTCATTATCTGTTAAGGGATCGTTGATCCAGAAGGAACCGGCCTTAATATCTTCTGCGGCAGTAAGGGCTTTTTCCATATCATTGGTGTATATATTGCACCCCAGTCCATATTGTGAATTATTGGTCAGCTCAATGGCCTCTTCAAGGTTTTTCACCTTTTGAATCGGGATGATGGGGCCAAATGTCTCCACATTCATCATTTCCATTTCGCTGGTCACCTGGTCAAATACAGTTGGATTATAAAAGTGACCTTTTTCAAACTCTTCTGGCCTGTTCCCACCACATAATAACCGGGCACCTTCCGCTTGCGCTCGTTCCACCTTTCCTTCAGCCTTTTCCAGTTGCATCTCAGAAGCCATGGGTCCCATATCTGTCTGTCCATGCATGGGGTCACCCAATCGGACCTTCTTCGCTTCTTCCACAACGGCCTCAATAAAATCATTGGCTATGGATTCCATCACAAAAACCCGTTCCAGGGATGTACAAACCTGGCCTGCGTTCAACAGTCCGCCCCAGGCAGTTCCCTTTGCTGCGATCTGAACATCCACATCATCACATATGATGATCGGATCATTCCCACCTAATTCCAGGCTTGTTTTTTTCAGTTGTGCCGCTGCCATGGTTGCAATCTTTTTCCCGGTATCGACGCTTCCTGTGAATGCGATGACACGTGTATCAGGATGTTCAACCAACGCTGCGCCTGTTGCACCAAATCCGGTAACCATATTCAATATTCCTTTCGGCAAATGATCACAAGCCACTTCAAGCCAGCGCATGATGGATAGCGGCGTCACTTCAGATGGTTTGACCACTACCGTGTTTCCAGCCGCCAATGCCGGCGCTGCTTTCCAGGCCATGAGTAGTAGGGGGTAGTTCCAGGGAACGATACAGCCCACCACGCCATAGGCTTCCTTCACCACCATGCTCATGGATCGTGGTGTAACCGGTGCAACAACACGACCGCGCTGATCTCGGCCGATCTCGGAATAATATTCAAAAATGGAAGCGATCCATTCGATCTCATCGAGACATTCGATGAGCGGCTTCCCGCTTTCGTGGGTAATGATCTCCGCAATTTCATGGTCATGGGCCCGGCTTTTTACGGCCACTTCCCGAAGCAAGTCACGCATATCCAGCGAACCCAGCATTTTCCATTCTTTCCAGGCTGCTTTGGCAGCCTGGACTGCCGCATCCACATCTACTTCATTCGAACGCGGAACTTGCGCTATAATTTCTTCAGTAAAAGGATTCTCAACGTCAAAAGTTTTACCGTCTTTGGCATCCACCCATTCGTTATTAATATAATTCTTATGATTCATATTGATCCTCTAAATATGTGTAAACAAATTGATAATTAATGATTTGGGATAATTTTTCTCAATGTTTCTACAATCTGATCGATATGTTCTTTTTCTATGATCAAAGGTGGTGATAGGGCAACAGTATCTGCTGTTACCCGCACGAGCAAATTGTGGTTATGAAATGCATCACAAAAAATATCATATCCCCGCTCGCCAACATTGTTATCACGCGGTTCCATTTCAATTCCGGCCATGAGGCCGATTGTGCGAATATCGATGATTGAACCAACTCCTTGTAAAGAATGCAGGGCTTCTTCCCAGTAGGGTGCTAATACGGCGGCTCGATCAAACAAGCCATCTTCAATATAGACTTCTAATGTAGTTATGGCGGCTACGGCTGCCAATGGATGGGCTGTATAGGTATAGCCATGAAAAAGATCGATGGATTTTGGATTTCCCTGTTGAAAGGCATCGTAGATCTCCTTTTTAACCATAACCGCCCCCATGGGCACCGTCCCGCTGGTGAGTCCCTTGGCACAGGTGATCATATCCGGTTCAACATCAAAATATTGGGCGGCAAACGGTTTTCCCAGCCGGCCGAATCCGGTGATCACTTCATCAAAAATGAGCAGGATATCATGCTTTGTACAAATCTCCCGCAATCTTTTTAAATATCCTTTGGGCGGTACTAAAACGCCCGTGGATCCTGCGACAGGTTCTACGATCACAGCCGCAATTTGTTGTCCGCCATGTTTTTCAATGATACGTTCCAGATCGTTGGCCAAGTGTTCGCCCCACTCCGGCTCACCTTTACTGAAGGCGTTATGTTCCAGATCGTGGGTATGGCAGATGTGGTCCACATCTGGCAGGAGGGTGAAATATTTCTTATTTAGAGGAAGTCCGCCAACAGTAATTCCCCCAAAACCAACGCCATGATAGGCCCGCTCTCTACCGACAAGAATGGTACGTTCATTTTCGCCCCGGTGCTGTTGATAGGCCAGCGCGATCTTTAAAACAGTGTCCACGGCTTCAGAACCGGAATTGGTAAAGAAGACATTTTGAAAATCATCTGCTGGCACAATCTCCATTAGCTTTTGCGCTGCTTGAAAGCCCAATGGATGGCCCATTTGAAAGGAAGGTGCAAAATCCATTTTTGCTGCTTGCTCCTGAATGGCGTTGACAATCTTTTTATTACCATGCCCAGCATTGCAGCACCACAAGCCCGCTGTTCCATCAAGAACTTCAGTTCCATCCGGTTTTTTATAATACATGCCCTTGGCCTCATTCATCAACCGGGGAGCATTTTTAAAATCCCGATTGGCTGAAAAGGGCATCCACAGGTGTTCAAGATTTAGTTGTTGATCTGTCATTAAAATTCCTTTCTAAAGGTATGTGCTAGATTATTTTTTAATGTATCTGTTGGTTGAGGAACCCAGAATTTTCAATCCGAAACTTATTTACTGACTAGCTCGTCTGTTTCCTTCTTAATATCACCTGTCCAATTATTGTCACGATTCACGCCCAATGCATCTGCTTTTCGCGCGCGTCGCTTATCTGCCAAGTCATGATGTGTTGTAAGAAATTGCAATGAATGTCCTACAAACTCGCGAACGGTTTGGAAACCATGTTTTTCCATGAAGTTCGATAAACCCTCACACATTTCCTCAACCATCTCGTAGCCCTGCATCATAACACCGGTACATACCTGAACAGTAGAACTTCCCAACAGGATAAATTCGATTGCCTCATGACTGCTGATAACGCCACCTATACCTGATATTTCTGCATCGGGGACCCCTCTTCCTATTTGGGACACCATGCGCAACGCAATGGGTTTCACGGCATAATAGGAATATCCACCGAGGGTTGAATGTCCCTCCACTGTGGGCATTGGAGCCAGCGTTTCGAGGTCAATATTTAAAATAGATGGTATGGTATTGATTGCGGCCACGCCACTTGCACCACCTTCCATCGCTGCTTTGGCCGGTTCGGTTATATCTAAAATATCGGGTGTCATTTTGGCCCATATTGGCAAGTCCGTCACTTCGGCAACCCAACCAGTTACTTCTCTCACCATATCGGGATTCTGCCCCATGAAAGCTCCCATGCCTTCTTCGGTATGTCCGTGAGGGCAAGAGAAATTCAGTTCAAACATATCTACCCCAGTTTCGGCTATTCTACCGGTTAATTCCTGCCATGAATCCTTATTGTATTTCTCCATTATTGAAGAGATCAACACTTTGTCAGGATGAGCATCTTTTATTTCCTTGAATTCATCCAGCCACATTTCCAGTGTTCTGTCGGATATCAGTTCGATATTCTCGAAGCCGATAATTTCACCGCTTGGGGTTTTTAATTTACCATATCGAGGGGCAACATTGATGACCGGAGTTTCTGTCAAGCTTACCGTTTTTGCGGAAACACCACCCCACCCATTATCAAAAGCCTTAATGATGGTTTTTGAATTAGTGCTTGGAGGCCCTGACCCGATCACAAATGGGTTGGGGAATTTAATGCCGTTTACTTCTATGCTTAAATCTGCCATAATTTTATCTCTATATTAATTTGAATTAAAGTTCAACCAGTTTATCATAGGTTTCTGGTCTGCGATCACGGAAAAACTGCCATGTTGAACGTACTTCCTCAATCATATCCAGATCAAATTCAGCCACCAGCAGTTCATCCTTGTCTTCTGCTGCGGTGGAGAAGATTGCACCTCGGGGATCTACAAAGTATGAACTGCCGTAAAATTTTCCCAGATTCCAGGGCTTTTCCTCGCCCACACGGTTAATGCAGCCCATAAAATAGCCATTGGCAACTGCATGAGCCGGTTGTTCAAGCTTCCATAAATATTGCGATAACCCGGCCACGGTTGCAGATGGGTTGTACACAATTTCAGCACCGTTCAGCCCTAATTCCCTGGCTCCCTCAGGGAAATGGCGGTCATAACAGATGTAAACACCAATGTTAGCATACGCAGTTTCAAATACCGGGTAACCTAAATTTCCGGGGCGGAAAAAAAACTTTTCCCAAAACCCTGAAGTGTGGGGAATATGGTTTTTTCTGTATTTCCCTAGATAGGATCCGTCTGCATCAATCACTGCGGCTGTATTATATAAAAGTCCAGCCTGCTCTTTTTCATATACTGGGACAATGATGACCATTTTGTATTTTTTGGCATATTCCTGCATCCGTTCTACGGTTGGACCCGGAACCGACTCAGCGGATGCATACCATGCGCTGTCCTGCCCTGGGCAGAAGTAAGGTGTATTGAATATTTCCTGAAGGCATAGGATCTGTACTCCTTGTTTTCCTGCATCTTCAATAAAAGGAATATGCTTTTCGAACATCGCCTTTTTGATTTCTGCGATGGTTCCTTCTCCTTCTGTCATGGACAGGCTCATCTGGATCAATCCGGATTTAATGTTTCTAGGCATAAGTATTCTCCTTAAAAAATCGTGTTTATTTCATTCCGCCATAAAGACCGCGTTTTAAAAATTTGCCATCACCTTTTTTACCCACATACTCACAATCCTTGATGATAACTTTACCACGGGAAAGAACTGTTTCGGTAAATCCTGTTACTTCAAACCCTTCGTAGGCATTGTAATCCACATTCATGTGATGAGTGCAGGCATTGTTGACGCTGATTGTTTCTTTTCGCTGCGGATCAAAAATAACAATATCTGCATCGCTGTCGATAGCAATTGTGCCTTTTTTTGGAAACAGGCCAAATGTTTTCGCCGCGGCTGTAGATGTCAATTCAACAAATTTGTTAAGCGAAATTCTTCCTGAATTCACACCGCCGTTAAAGACCAGGCTCATCCGATTTTCCACACCAGGTCCGCCATTGGGTATCTTCGAAAAATCATCAATCCCCAGGATTTTTTGATCTTTAAAACAAAATGGGCAATGATCGGTAGATATGGATTGAAGATTGCCAAATTTTATACCTTTCCAAAGTTCATCCTGATTCCATTTTTCCCGTAAGGCAGGAGTCATGACATATTTGGCTCCTTCAAATCCTTCCTGCTCATAATAGGAATGATCCAGAAAGAGATATTGGGGACAGGTTTCCGCAAAGGCATGAACTCCGCGGTTACGAGCCAGCATCACTTGTTCTAGTGCATCAGAACTGGATAGGTGAACGATATAAACAGGTACATGAGCTACTTCTGCAATAGCGATGGCGCGATGCACACCTTCCGCTTCCATCCTCGTGGGGCGGGTTAAGGCATGATATTTTGGCTCTGTTTTTCCTTCAGCCAAAGCGATTTTTACAATTTCATCAATAACAATACCGTTTTCAGCGTGCATACACACAACAGTCCCGTTTTCACCGGCAGCGCGCATGGCACGGTAAATCGTTCCATCATCCACATACAAGACACCCGGATAGGCCATGAATAGTTTGTAGGATGTAACACCATCATCAGCCAGCATTTTCATTTCATGGACCCGCTTATCATCCAAATCTGTGACAATCATGTGAAAACCATAATCTATGGCTGTTTTTCCTTCTGCCTTAGCGTGCCAGGTATCCAATGCTTCCAGCGTAGAATGGCCTTTAGTTTGGATTGCAAAATCAATCAGAGTTGTGGTACCCCCATGGGCGGCTGCAAGTGTTCCCGTTTCAAAGTCGTCGGCAGATACGGTCCCGCCAAAGGGCATATCTAAATGTGTATGTGGATCCAGTCCTCCAGGAAAAAGATATTTTCCAGAAGCATCGATAACTTCATCCGCTTCCATTTCCAAACTTTTTCCAATAAGAGATACTGTTTCTTTTTCTATAAAAACATCACCCCTATAGTCATCTACTGCAGTGATGACCCGACCGTTTTTAATCAGTATAGACATAATTTTTTCCCATGTTTACTAATATTAAAAAATTCATCTGGTTTGCGCTATGTTTTTTTATGATTGCCCCAGGCATTTAGCCCCCGTTCTTCATCTGTCCCCGGTATGGTATTATCCAAAGCCAATGCTGAAAAAGCGCCCACAGCCATACCCGTGCTGCCCAGCGTATTAATAATATTGGCCAGCCAGTTGGGTTCAAACTGCATGGGGTGTTGGCTAAAATATTCAGGGACAGATAAACCCATAAAAAAAGCAAATCCAAGGATAAATAAATTTCGGGCAGAATTGAGGTCAACAAATTGCAGGTTGGACAAACCGACTGCAGCAATCATGCCAAACATGGCGCAATACATTCCACCCACGATGGGCTGGGGAATGGTTGTAAACAGTGCACCGAATTTGGAAACAGTTCCCAAAAGAATCATAATCACAGCGCCGGACTGTACAACTCTGCGCGAGCCGACGCGGGTTAATCCGATTGCGCCAATATTTTCACTATAGGATGTGGTGCCGTTTCCCGTACCAAAAATTCCAGCCAAAAAGCATCCGATTCCTTCAAACGTAATCCCCTTATTAATGGTTTTCTTATCCGGTGTGGGTGCCCCGGAAAGTCGTGCACAGGCATAATAATCACCGATTGATTCCACCATGGAGGCGATATAACCGGCCAGCATGCCTACAAATGCAGCCGCGCCAAACTGTGGAAATCCCCACTGGAATGGATACGGAATTCGAAACCACGGTGCATTCTTCAGATTAGCCAAACTTGTGTGTGCTGGATGTCCTTCTGGGAAAATGCCCAAAGCTGTACAAATAGCTGACACAACCCAAGCTGTTACTATGGCCAGGAGTATGGGATAAAGTTCAAACGTACGATGCTTGCGGCGGAGATATTGGCTGAAAAGGATAATCAGCAAAATGGTTAAACCGCCGATGGGCCAATGACGTCCTGCTTCCGGAGCGCCAAATTTGAATAAAGACAAACCGATCAACGCAATTGTGGGTGCAATTGTTATGGGTCCTACAAATCGTAACAATCGTCCGATCATTCCGCTGGCGCCAACAAAAATCTCGACCAGAGAACCGGCAATGATAGCACCTTGAACATGTTGCATGCGTACTTCCCAACCGGCATTTGCCAAGGCTGCCATTCCGCAGATTGCGAATGTGGGCGCTAAAAATGAGAATGTTCCCCCTTGGACAATAGGCAGACGATTTCCCCAGGTTGTTTGTAGGAGTGTTGTAATACCGCTCACAAAAAACATGGTTGCAATCAACCAGCCTTTTTCTACCGGATCAACCATACCTAACGCCGGAGCCAATAACAGAGGGATAGCGACGGTTGAACCGAACATGGTCAAATAATGCTGCAATCCCAGAATAATCGTTTCTAATCTGGGTGGATTATCGTCAATACTATATAACAATGATGTTTTATGTTCTGCCATAAATGCTTTTTATTGATCTCAACTTAACCATTTTAACTTGGACGTTATTCACTGTAATACAAAAAGAGCTATCTTAATTCTTTTGGTGTCCTTTGAATATATTTTGGTGTACTATGAATTTGCCGGAAGTTAATAATACATAAGAAATGAAATCATCCATAACTCACAATCGTAAACGAATGCTTAATGTTGCTATTAAAGAAGCTCAAAAAGGGTTATCTGATGGCGGTATTCCCATTGGTGCGGCTCTTTTCCACACTGATGGGACTCTGCTCGGAAAAGGACGAAACCGGCGTATCCAGGATGACGATCCTTCACTGCATGGAGAAACAGATGCTTTCAGGAATGCAGGAAGACAACGATCCTATGCAAATATCATTATGGTTACAACGTTGGCACCATGCTGGTACTGCAGCGGATTGATACGGCAGTTTAAAATTAAAACAGTCATTGTGGGTGAATCGGTTAATTTTTCCGGCGGAGTTGCATGGTTAAAGCAAAATGGAGTTGAAATCATTGATCTTCATTCTGAAGAATGTATTACCATGCTAGCAAATTACATTCGGAACAATCCTGAAATTTGGAATGAAGATATAGGAGCAGAATAATTTAACTTACAAATAAAATGGTAAAAGTGGCTATCATTTGGATGTGCATTTACTCTTATAACTGTTATTTCTTAAATAGCGAATGATATCTCCAAAAATGATTACTTGATTTCCGTTTCAGCCTTGACATGATTATCATAATCCAACTGGAAGAAAAGGTCATTCACAGGTGTTCATCCTTTATATTTTGATGTGTTATCAGGACTCCTCTCTGTAGTGAAACCACCAATCTTTATTAGAGTGATTATAATCCATATAAATGTGCTTTGCTTCCCGAAATTCTTCCAGGCCTTCTATTCCGTGCTCCCGGCCGATCCCTGATTGCTTCATTCCGCCAAAAGGTGCAGCGATATTTTCCATTAGCGGGCTATTTATACAGAAAGTTCCGGCTTGGATCTCATCTGCTGCTTTCATGGCCCGTTCAATATCCCTGGTAAATATCGTGCAACCCAATCCATATTTTGTTGAGTTCGACAGTTCAATGGCTTCTTCGATGGATTTTACTTTCTGAATAGGAATGACAGGGCTGAATGCTTCTTCATTCATGATCTCCATTTCTGGTGTCACTTGATCGAAAACAGTGGGTTCGTAAAAATACCCTTTTTCAAATTGTTCTGCACGCTGGCCTCCCGTTAAAACCCGTGCGCCTTCTTTTTTGGCCAGGTCAACTTTGTTAACCGTATTGGAGAATTGCATTTTGGATGACATGGGCCCCACATCAGTCCCCTTTACCATAGGATCACCTAATTTCACTTTTTTGGCCTCTGCTACCAGCGCTTCGGTGAATTGGTCAGCAATGTTGTCAAACACATACACCCGTTCTACAGATGTGCACACTTGTCCGGCATTATAGAATCCACCCCATGATGTACCTTTTGCCGCTATGGCTACATCGGCATCATCACATATAATGACGGGATCTTTTCCGCCCAGTTCCAATGATACTTTTTTCAAATTATCAGCAGCCAAACGGGCAATACGTTTCCCAGTCTGAACGGAACCTGTAAAGGCAATGATCGGTACGTCCGGATGTTTCACCAGTGCTTCTCCGGCTTCCTGGCCCAGGCCTGTCACAACATTCATAACCCCCGGAGGCATGTCTCCACCGGCAACTTCGATCCAGTGCAGAATGGACAGAGAAGTAACTTCAGATGGTTTCATAATAATTGTATTTCCTGCAGCTAGGGCAGGAGCCAGTTTCCAGCCCATGAGAGACAATGGATAATTCCAGGGAATGATACAGCCTACTACTCCATAAGGCTCATAGCGAACCAAGGACATGGAATCCTTTTCTACAGGTGCCACGATACGGCCCACATTATCCCGAGCTAGTTCGCTGTAGTATTCCAGGTAATCTGCCACTTCTTCAATCTCACTTAAGGCATTGCTGAAAGGTTTCCCCATTTCAGCTGTGATTGTTTTCGCAATATCTTCAGCGTACTCACGAGAATTATTTGCCAATGTTCTTAAATAATTACGGCGTTCACCAGCTGTCAGTTTTCTCCAAGATTGAAATGCAGTTTTTGCAGCCGCCACTGCAACATTTATATCTGCTTCATCGCTGGCCGGAACTTGAGCGATTACTTCTTCTGTATACGGATTTTCTACATCAAAGGTTTTACCAGATTCAGCAGCACACCATTCATTATTGATAAAATTCTTATAGTTCATTTTTTCTCCTTTTGAAATTTTTTCAATATTTGCGTTATATCTTTAATAAATAAAACAAAAACAACGATTGCTCCAAATCCAAGGATGAATACAGTGATCCAGGTGAATATTTCCCAGCCGCTCATGAACGATCTCCCTTATCCAAAATCAGGCCAATAAAAAACCCCAGTAATGATATTGGAACAGTGATATACATGATAAATTCTTGCAGGAAATCGATACCAAACCATTGGATGATATAGGTTTCTTCCAGAACATCAAAAGTGCCAGTCATCATAATGTAAATATTCAAAATAACTGTTGAAGCTAATCCTAAACCAGCACTTAAAAAACCTGCCAGTGCCTTGCGAAAACGTGGAATAAAAAGTCCGAGCAGAATAGGGACCATGACACTGGAGATTAGAATTGAGGCCATAAAAACCCAAAGGCCCAGCATTTGATCAAAAGAAACAGCCATAGCTAAACCCAAAATCCATGATAATAAAATTCCGTAACGGGTCTTTTTGATCAACTCTTCATCAGTTGCATCCGGTTTGATGGCTGGTCTGTAAATATCGTACGCCACATTTCCACCGGCCACCAGGCAATAGGAATCCAAAGTGGACATTTCTGTTGATAGAACGCCTGCCATAAATAGACCCAATGCACCGGCAGGAAGTGCAGCAACCATTACTGTTAATAAGGCAGCGTCTGGAGCAACATCAGTTGGAAGAATTCCTTGCAGCACACCTGTTTTTGCAGCCATGGCAATAATGGTAATAATCCAATCATAGGACCCCCAAATGAAAATACCGATAATGAGTGCATTGCGAACATTCTTATAAGATTTTGCTGCAAAGATTCGTTGATAGAATGTGGGTTCTACTAAAATGGCCAGTCCGGTTGAAGCATATATGATTATTAGCCAAATCGAGAGGTCGCCCATAGTGTCGAAATAACTGGGTTCCAGCATATCAATCATTTTATCAAAACCTCCGATAAAATTCATGGCAAAGGGAACTGCTAGAGCCAATACCACACACATGAATAGGAATTGAATCGAGTCTGTTAACACTACTGCCCAGAATCCACCCGTAAGCGTATAGACCAAGGCTATACCACCCAGAACAAGCATACCCATAATAGGTTCCCAGCCCAGGATTACATCACCTAACATGCCGAAACCATAGAGGGATAGTGCTGGGAGGGAATAAATGAAGGATGTTATAGCTCCTACATAGCGTGTATTCTTGCCATAATATTTGTCAAGTATATCCGGCAGGCTTTTAAAATCCTCTTCTTTCAAGCGCTGGGCCAAGAAGAAGGCAGCGATCAGGAAAAAAGCATAGGTGGGCCGAGCATAGCCGAACCACGCCACAACACCATTTGTAAATCCGAGCTGGGAATCACCGAATAAAACATCTATACCGTAATAAGTCGAGATCAGCGTTGTAATAAGCAGTGGCGTAGTCAGGGACCGTCCAGCCAGAAAAAAGTCATCGAAATCCGTATGTTTTTTCGCAAACCAGACGCCGACACCAATCATCCCCATGAGGTAAATGGCAATAATGATATAATCAATGGTGGCAATCGAATACATTATATTATATCAATCCCCCCATATAAAAAGGAGGATTTAGCCAGCCTGCACTCTACTATCTGGAAGGGGAGATATATATTTATGAATAGATATATGAACATTTATGAGATCCAATCTAAAAACTGGTAATAGCGACTGGCAAATGGAATGAACCATGGCTTGTCGCGGTAGAAGAACATAGTTTGATGGGAGATCTCTGCGAATGGACTCCTGTCTTTTTGGCCTGTTAATAATAATCCTATTTCTGTTCCAAGATACGTTGCGATCGAAAGCCCATGCCCTCCATAGCCAAACGCATAATGGATACCTTCATTTGTTCTGCCAATATGGGGCATGAGGTCAAATGTGATTCCCAATTTACCAGTCCACGTATGTGTAAGTGTAATATCTCTCAATTCAGGAAAAACGGCATACAATTGTTTTTGCAACCGTTGTGCACTGTCTTTCAGATCAAGGGTAGTACTCAAATTATTTCGTCCACCCCACAGCATGCGGCCATCAGGAGTCAACCTGAAATAGTTCAAAAAGTTTTTTGAATCATAATACATCCGCCTTTTTGGACTCAACTTATCCTGCATTTCCTGATCTAGCGGTTCTGTTACAATGATATAACTTCCCACAGGGAAGATCTTTGGTTTGAGTTTAGGAACCAGTTTATCTGTATAGCCATTGGTGGCGATTACAACTTCTTTTGATCTCACTGCCCCTTTAGCTGTGGTAATTTCAAAACTATCCCGCTTTTTCTTTATATCTGTTACAGCTGCATCCTCATATAATAACACTCCATAGCTTGCGACCGCTTGTGCCAGCCCATAGACATATTTTGCCGGCTGAATCCCACCGCTCATTTCATCAGCTAGGCCCCCGAAGTAAGCATCTGTTCCGATTTCACTGCGTAATTCTGATTTAGGTACCAGCTTTTTCTTATGACCAAATTCCTTATCCAGCCAGGCAGCGTATTCTTCTAAACCTGCATAATGGGATTGTTTGTATGCCAGCGCAACATGCCCGGATCGGTACCAGTCACAATCGATGTTTTCATCTATGATGATCTTTTCCAGAAGATCAAGGGCATCGACAGATGCTTTCCAGAATTCTCGTCCATATTCAGGGCCGTATTTTTTATAGATCACACTGATGTCCTGTTTCAGTCCTGGAGTGGCCATACCGCCGTTGCGGGAACTGGCTCCCCAGCCTATTGTCTGGCTTTCAAATACAGCTACAGATGATCCCGCTTTAGCAAGCACCCTGGCAGCATTGAGGCCTGTGTAACCACTGCCCACAATGGCCACATCTACCTCGGATGGTAATTCACTGGCCACCGGCAGGTCAACAGGCCGGGGAAATTGATCAATCCATAATGGCTCTGTTTTCATCAATCTTTGGCTGCGTTTACGGCATCTTCAAACTTATTCAATGTTTCAGCAATAATTTCAGCGGTGTGAGCCTCACACAGGAACCATGGTTCCCGGGCATCGTCTTCAGCCCAGATTCCGTTTACATACAAATGAGTCATGATTTTTAAATACATATCAGCATCATGATGAACCAAATCGCGAACTTCTTTAATGGGCGTTTCTGTCAAAAGAAATCCCTGCATATTCGGATGTCCGGACATTTGATGGGGGATATCCGCTTCTGTTAGCACTTTATCCAGTCCAGTTTTTAATTGTTCACCTCGCTTTGCCAGATCTGCTAACACCGGGGATGAGTCTAAAATGTCTAATACCGCTTTTGCCGCCGCCATGCTGCATCCGTTTGCCCCAAATGTCCCTGCGTGGGTTACATTTCCGGAACCGACAACGCTCATGACATCTTTGCTGCCGCCAAAGGCAGCAACCGGATAGCCATTCCCCAGGCTCTTGGCATAAGTTGAAATATCAGGGATTACATTATAAGTTTCCCGTGCTCCGCCATTCGACAGTCGGAATCCAGTCTTGACTTCATCGAAGATCATAACGATACCATATTCATCACACAGTTTCCGTAAATGGGCTAAATAGCCATCAGAGGGTTCCAATCCGGCTATATTCCCAAGGCAGGGCTCGATCATCATTGCTGCGATATCTCCATGCTTATCTTTAACAGCTCGTTCTACAGCATCAAAGTCATTGAAGGGCAGCATAATCACGTAATCCCGGATCTTGTTGGGAATCCCGGACCCAGCCTGGACAGGCACCGGTGACCTTCGCGAACCCATACCAGCAATGGGGGAACTGGCCGTGCTGAAAAGGACATAATCGTGGGCACCGTGATATTGTCCCTCGAATTTGATGAACTTTTCTTTTCCTGTATATCCACGGGCAACACGTAATGCGTGCATGGTTGCTTCCGTTCCTGTGTTTGTAAAGCGCAGCATTTCCATTCCTGGAACCATGGTTACGATCTTTTCTGCCACTTCAACTTCTAACTCTGTGGTAGCAGCAAAAGTCGTTCCGTTTTGAATGGCTTCCGTAACGGATTTATTTACTCTTTCATCAGCATGGCCAATGTTTATTGGCCCCCAGCCTAGGCGGTAATCCACAAATTTGTTGCCGTCTGCATCCCAAACGTGGGCGCCTTTCCCTTTGGCGATGATCGGAGTTTCCTTGGGACCCCAGTAACGAAAATTGGAACTGACACCCTGGGCCAGTACGTTCATGGCCCGGTCAAATATGAGTTGTGTTTTTTTTCGATTAAACATGAGTTAATCCTTTATTAATTATTTTGCGTTGAATAACCAATTACATCTCGTAAATGGTATTTAAACGCATCTGCGCATTAAATGAATATATGGTTACTTGGGGGGAGCTTCTCTGGACTGGCATCCGCAGGTCAGCATGCCGTAATCCATGAGCCGGAAGAATGTATTGTAAATATTATCTAATAAATGTGTTTTATCGCTAAGCATAATGTCAGTTTTAGGTAAGGCGAATATACATTGGCTGGTTGCATGACATAAATTATTTTCTTTCATGACATCATCCCGTTACAAGCAGCGTCTACGTTTCTGGCCCTTGGTTGCCGTCATGTATATTCTGCTCTGCGGCGGTCCCTATGGAATTGAGGAAATTGTTCCTCAATCCGGCCCAACATTAGCCATATTTGGGATGATCTTCATGGCCATTTTCTGGGGCCTGCCGAATATCCTGCAAACCGCAGAACTGGCCAGTGCGCTGCCTTTGCAGGGGGGAGCCTATAGCTGGTATCGGGAAAGCTGGGGTGGTTTCTGGGGTTTTCAATTCGGCTGGCTGGAGTGGCTGGCCTGGATGTTTGATACCGCCCTTTATCCCACATTGGTGGCGGCATATTTTACCCATTTCCTCTGGCCGGAGGCAGGACCAATGGTTGTCTGGTTAATGACATTAATTGTCATTTGGTTCTCTATCTGGCTGAATGTCCGCGGTATTCAAACAGTGGGCAAGTGGTCAACCCTCATGTCATTGTTTCAGATTCTGCCGGTGGTGTGTTTTATTATAATTGGAATTCGCCACATAGATCTTTCGATTTTCAGCCAATGGCACATTCCAGAAAATTCCAGCACAAAAGAGGCCTTGGTCATGGCTCTTATTTTCGGATTATGGAATTATTCGGGTTATGCAGGTCTGGCTGCCGCTGCAGAAGAAATTGAAGATACCCCGCACACATATCCGAAAGCACTAATAATAACACTGATCATTGCAATGTTTGTTTATATAATACCTTTATTGATCGGAATTTCTTTAGATCAGAACTGGTCCGATTGGGATGAAGCCCAATTCAATTCTGTGGCGCTTGTTCTGGGCGGGGGCGCCTTTGCCTGGTGGTTTATGGTGGCGGCCCAATCCTCCAATTTTGGACTCATTAATTCTGAATTGATCGTATTGTCACGCCTGATGGGTGCTATGGCTGCTGACGGTCACCTGCCCAAATTTCTCACCCAAATGCATCCGCAGTATGAAACACCGGTTAATTCATTGCTGCTTCAGGGAATTATTTTGAGCGTCATGACCTTTGGTTTGGGGTTTGTTGATCTTTTGGTCATCGGCACCTGGTTAAGCATCCCCACATACCTTATCGGTTTTGCCGTTTTTGTCAGCCTGCGCCTCAAACAACCCAACTTGGATAGGCCTTTTAAGATCCAAGGCGGCTGGCCGGTGATAATTCCCATTGTCGCTATTCCTTGCGGAATTGCCATTTTCATTTTTATCAATACCCCAAAAGAGTATTTCCTGGAAAGTATTCCCTTATTGTTTTCAGGACTACTTATCTACGCCATTCAAAAGGTATTTTCTAAATAACCTGTGTTAAATTCAGCGGCATTTTTTTACTAGATTTATGAAGTATCCCATCACAGAGAATATTATTGGCGGAAAGCCAATATTGTCAAATGGCGATTTGCTGGATGTAGTTTGCCCCTTGGATGGCGAAGTCATATCCCAGGTTCATCTGTCCGGCAGGGCTGCCGTCGATGAAGCAGTAAAGACTGCAAATAATGCTTTTGAAGCATGGTCTGGAATTACATTAAAGGAACGGGTCCAGGTATTTTTCAAGTATAAACAGCTGCTTGAAGAAAATATGGCTGAGTTATCAGCACTCATTCATGAAGAAAACGGCAAAACCATCGGCGAGGCCAAAGCGGAAGTAGAAAAAGCAGTGGAAATCACTGAATTTGCCTGCTCGCTCCCCCAGATCGCAGCGGGAGAAATTCAGGAAGTAAGCCGCGGAGTGGAATGCCGTTCAGATCGCGTGCCTTTAGGTGTGGTCGCTTCCATATCACCATTCAATTTTCCAGCCATGGTTCCCAACTGGACCATTCCTAATGCCATTGCTTTGGGCAATACCATGATTCTCAAACCATCGGAGCAGGTACCCTTAAGTGCAAATCGTATTGCCGAACTTTTACACGATGCTGGTTTGCCTGATGGTGTATTCAATATCGTCCATGGCGGACAGGAAGCAGTGGAAGCAATATGTGATCATCCCGGAATTGAGGCGGTCACTTTTGTTGGATCGACTAAAGTTGCGAAAATTGTATACCAGCGTGGCACATCCAATCTTAAACGTGTATTAGCCCTGGGCGGCGCTAAAAATCACCTTATCGTTCTTCCGGATGCCCATCCGGAAATGGCCGCCTCCAATATCGCTGCTTCCATGACCGGTTGCGCCGGTCAGCGTTGCATGGCAGCATCCGCTATGGTGGCTGTGGGTGAATCTGATCATATTGTTGAAAAAATATGCGCAGCAGCCAAAACCATTATTCCCGGTGAAAACCTCGGCAGTGTCATTTCTCAAGCAGCCAAAGAACGCATTGAAAGCTATATCACCGCAGCAGAAGAACAGGGTGCCAAGGTACTTGTTGATGGTCGTAGGGCAACTGTAAATGGTAAAGGATTTTATGTGGGTCCTACAGTTATTGATAATGTAAAGCCGAACATGAAGATTGCCAGCGAGGAAGTTTTTGGGCCTGTATTGGCAATTATGCGCACTGACACTGTTGATGAAGCTATTGCAATTGAAAATGGTTCTGATTACGGTAATGCAGCTTCTGTGTTTACCCAATCCGGTAAAATGGCGCGGTATGTCATGGAAAAAGCAAGTGCTGGCATGGTGGGTGTGAATATCGGTGTACCTGTTCCCCGTGAACCTTTTTCCTTCGGCGGCTGGAATGAATCCAAATTTGGGTCAGGGGATATTACTGGAAAGAGTTCCATCGATTTCTGGACAAAGCTTAAAAAAACCACTATCAAGTGGAATCCGGAATCCCGCGTCAACTGGATGAGTTGATACTCCCTTTTTGACTTATACATGAAAATATCTGTTATTATTCCTATTTACAACGAGGCAGCTACATGCATTGAATTGATTAATAGAGTGCAAGCGGTTTCATTGGAAAAAGAAATCATCATAGTAGATGATGGTTCTTCAGATGGCACAGCTGAACTTTTATCAAATATTGAGGGCATTACACTGCTAAAGCATAAAATCAACCAGGGCAAGGGTGCAGCTGTTCAGACTGCAGTTGATTATATTACTGGAGATCTGGTCATCCTCCAGGATGGCGATTTGGAATACAACCCAGATGATTATCTGGATTTAATAAAACCTATTGCAGAAGGTAAGGCGGATGTGGTTTTTGGCAGCCGCTGGCTGGGTAAGAATAATGAATGGTCATTCCATTTTATTGGCAATAAGCTGATAACTCTATTTTCAAATATCATCAACCAGCGCTGGATAAACGATATGGCTTCTTGTTATAAGGCCATTCCTGGGGATATTTTCCGTGGTCTTAAATTGAGTTCACAGGGCTTTGGACTGGAAGCAGAATTAACGGCAAAAGTGTTTCGCAGTGGTTTTAAAGTAAAAGAGATTCCCATTTCATATTCACGGAGGACGTCTGCAGAAGGGAAAAAACTACGCCTAAAGGATGGCCTGGTGTCTGCTGGGGCCTGTCTCCGTTACCGTTTTTTTGATTAAATGTTGGTCAAGCAGCCCATTTGATGTCTCCCCTAATAGTGGGGGAGATGTCCAACGGATAGAGGGGGATATTATAAATGTAGCTGTGGCTTGACTAAAAAAAGCGTTGTTCGATTAAAAAAACATAATATCAATAATTAAGAATGATCGTTGTACATGTAAATTATACATTTATTCTTGACTAATTTAAATTAATAATTCCCTACCAAATAAATATCAGCTTAAAAGAATTATTTCATAACTTCCGGCCCTTTTTGAAACAAATTATTAAAAATTCATATTAAAATATTATGTCATTAATTGAACCACACGGCGGAAAACTCCATTATTTGGTCGTAGATGCCAATGCATCTGCAGCATTAAAACAAGAAACAAAATCATTGCCATCCTGGACACTGAATGATCGCCAGATCTGTGATTTGGAAATGATCCTCAATGGCGGCTTTTCACCTCTAACTGGATTTTTGAATGAAGCCGATTATAATGCGGTGTTGAATAATATGCGCTTGCATGATGACACAATCTGGCCTATACCTATCACATTGGATGTAACCGCAGATTTTGCTGATGGAATAAGCATAACTGCTGAAATAACACTCAAGGATAAAGAAGGATTTATCATCGCTGCAATGTCCGTTGAATCCATCTGGCAGCCAGATAAAACAGAAGAAGCCAATAAAGTATTATTAACAACAGATGAAGGCCATCCAGCGGTCAATTACCTGTTAAATGAATCAAACCCAATATACGTAGGTGGACCGGTAAAAGGGCTCATGCTGCCCAAGCAGTACGATTATAAAGATTTGCGCCATACTCCTCATAAAGTTAGGGAATTGTTCGAGCAAAACGGTTGGGATAATGTTGTCGCCTTTCAGACACGCAATCCCATGCACAGGGCCCATGTAGAATTAACCAAGCGCGCGGCAGAAGAACATGATGCTAAAATATTGATTCATCCTGTTGTTGGCTTGACAAAACCGGGCGATGTGGATCATTATACACGTGTGCGCTGTTATAAGTATGTACTGAAAAAATATCCTGAAAATTCAGCCATGTTGAGCTTATTGCCCTTGGCCATGCGTATGGCCGGTCCTAGGGAAGCACTGTGGCATGCCATTATTCGTAAAAATTACGGCTGTAATATGTTCATCGTCGGCCGTGACCATGCCAGTCCCGGAGCAGGAAAAGATGGCCAGCCGTTCTATGGCCCCTATGATGCCCAGGATTTATTACGCGAACACGAAACAGAACTTGGTATCAAGATGGTTCCCTTCAGGTTAATGGTGTATGTACCTGAAAAGGATAAATATATCCCCAAAGATGAATTAGCAAAAAATACTACATTCAAGATGATCTCCGGAACGGATCTGCGTAAGCGTCTCCGCAATGATGATGTAATCCCGGAATGGTTTTCCTATCCGGAAGTGGTAGCTGAACTGCGGCGTTTTCGTCCAGCTCTGGAAAAGCGTGGTTTTACTGTCTTTTTTACAGGGCTTTCAGGCTCTGGAAAATCAACCTTGGCAAATGGGCTTTTGGTCAAACTCATGGAAGATGGCCGCCGTCCTGTAACACTTTTGGATGGTGATATTGTCCGCACACATTTATCGAGTGAATTGGGCTTTTCTCAGGAACATCGCAAATTGAATGTACGACGCATCGGGTTTGTAGCCAGTGAAATCACCAAAAACGGCGGTATTGCCCTTTGCGCTCCCATTGCACCCTATAAATCAGATCGCCGGTTCAACCGTGAATTAATATACCCTCTGGGTGGATATATTGAAGTATACGTGGATACATCTATCGAAATCTGTGAAGAACGGGATGTGAAAGGCCTATACGCTTTAGCCCGGGAAGGTAAGCTAAAACAATTTACAGGCATAGATGATCCCTATGAAGAACCGGAAAATTCGGAAATTAAAATCACGTCTGCAGGCGTTGCGCCTGAAATCCTTGTAGATGAAATTATTTCAAGAATTAAGAAAATGGGTTATTTATAATAACATGAAATATGTTTAAATTTACAGACTGTATGAAAATGATAATCCGAAGAGAAAGGGATGTTCTCAATTGAGCACAATACGAACATTTCGGGACATTTTCCCCAACCGATTTTCAAATGCACCTGCACAGGTGCATTTTTTGTATCTGAATAGGAATCATTAAATGAATGCAACATCTTCATTGGTCAAATTACAGGATGTTGATACCCAATTACTGGAAATCAGTGAATTGCTGGGTGATTTGCCTGTAAAAGTTGAAGAACTGACCAAAGAGGAACAACAACTAAAAGAAGATATTAATCAACGTAAAGATCGAATGAAGGAAATTGATCTTGAGGTCTCTAAAAAAGATTTACTGGTACAGGATCTCACAAGTAAAATTGATAAATTGAAAGATCAATTATTCTTGGTAAAAACAAACAGGCAATATGACGCGATATCTCATGAAATAGATTTTCGGAAAGAAAAATTAAATAATATTGAAACGAAAGAACTCGAACTGGTTGAAGAAAAGGATAACCTCATCAGTGAAACAGAAGAACGGGAAAATAATTTAGAATCATTGACTAAAGATCTCCATAATAGGAAAACAAAATTAGAATCGTTGTTAACTGAATCTTCAGAAAAGAAAAATAGTCTTGTAGCAGAACGATCTGATATCATAAAAGATTTATCAGCTCCTGTTATTACAAAATATGATCGCGTATTTGCAGCCCGGGACGGCGTGGCTGTTGTGGAAACGTTTGGTTCATCCTGTGGGGGCTGCGGATCCATAGTTCCGCCACAAAAAATTGCTGAATTAAAGCAGAATAAAATCCTGCAATCCTGTGATGTCTGCAGCCGGTTTCTGTATTGGCCGGCAAACAATAAATGATTTTCCTTATTTTTCATAAATACAGTAAATTTAACTGTTATTTGAAAATCTGAGTCGGCTGAGTGGTTACTCTGAACTGTCTTGACACACGTGTCAAGAGCGGTTCGGAGAGGAAAGTCCGGGCACCGTAGAACAGGATGCCTCCTAACGGGAGGAGTCCCGGCTTCTTTGATGTCGGAATATGGAAAGTGCAACAGAAAGTATACCGCCTATTAAGGCAAGGGTGAAACGGTGGTGTAAGAGACCACCAGTCCCGACCGTAATGTCGGGAGCTTGGTAAACCCCATCCGGTGCAAGATCGAATAGACTCCGAGACGTTGTTCGCGTCGTTATCAGGGGCGGGTAGATCGCTAGAACCCGACGGCAACGTTGGGTCCAGAGGAATGACCACTGCTTCTCATCAAACTTATTTGTTGGGAGGAACAGAACTCGGCTTATAAGCCGGCTCAGATAATTCCTTTATATATTTACTATGCGTTGGTCTTTATTAAATCCTAATCAGAACACAGTCAGTTCCGTTAAAAAGGCATTCCGTACATCGGAAGTCATTGCCAAAGTTTTAGCGAATAGAAACATCCTGAACCCGAATCTGGCACGTCCCTTTTTTACTCCAAATTTAGATATGCTCCATAATCCTTATCTAATGCAGGATATGGATAAAGCAGTTGAACGCGTTTTAAAAAATATCAAATCAGGCAAACCTATTATGGTTTTTGGTGACTATGATGTTGATGGTACAACGGGGGCAGCCGCTCTTTATTTAGCATTTCAAAAATTTGGTGCAGATGTAACCTATTATATCCCAGATCGGGAAAAAGAAGGATATGGCTTATCTTATCATGGAATTGAAGTCGCTAAAGATATTGGCATTGATCTTATCATTACGTGCGACTGTGGAATCAATGCATTCGTACAGGTGGATTTTGCTAACGAACAAAATATTGATCTTATTATTACAGACCATCATACCACAGATACAGAACTGCCGAAAGCTCATGCAATTCTGAATCCCAAAAGGAAAGATTGCGAATATCCATTCAAAGGTCTCTGCGGTGGGGGAGTTGCCTTTAAATTAATCACGGCAGTTGGAAACGAATTAAACATACCATTAACCGATTATGAAGAAATCATACCCTTGATCACATTGGGCATTGCTGCAGATGTTGTCCCAATTAAAGATGAAAACAGGGTGCTTGTACATCATGGATTAAACATACTTAAAAACCTGGAAAAACCCGGTTTAAAAACACTTTTGGAATTGGCAGGGTTAAAAGGACATATTTCTGTGGGGCAATTGGTATTCAGTATTGCACCCAGGATCAATGCAGCAGGCCGGCTTGGCGATGCCAATAGAGCTGTAGAATTGTTAGTGACAGATGATCAAGATAAAGCTCGATTATTAGCTAAAGAATTGGATAATGAAAATAAACGCCGGCAAATGATCCAGCAGGCTGTGGTAGATGAAGCATTGTTAAAAGTGAATGCAGAAGCAGATTTGAAAAATGAAAATGCATTGGTTTTAGCCAATGCAGGCTGGCATCCTGGTGTTGTGGGTATTGTCGCTTCAAAAATTAAAGAGGAATTTAATCGGCCTACTATCATTATCGCTTTGGAGAACGGATCTGGAAAAGGATCTGCCAGGAGCGTAGCCGGTTTTGATTTATACGAGGCACTCACCGCATGCAAGACTCATCTGGATGGTTATGGCGGCCATCCCATGGCGGCTGGATTAACCCTTTCAAACCAAAAGCTGGAGGATTTTAAAAAGGCGTTTATTGATTTTGCCAATGAGCGTTTAACAAAAGAAAATTTGCAAGCGACACTGACGTTGGACAGTGAAATGGCACTGCAGGATATAACACCACGCTTTATGGAATTTTTGGATAAATTAAGCCCTTATGGTCCGGGGAATATGCGACCGAAGTTTGCAATCAGGAATGTCGAAATTGCTGGTGTACCAAAAGTGATTGGTAAAACTGGCGAGCACATAAGGTTTAAAATTAAACAAGGTTTAAAATCTTACCCGGCTGTAGGCTTTGGTCTGTCCAACAAATACGAGATGTTGATTACAGGCCAGCCGGTCGATATTGCCTGTGTTGTGGAAACGAATGAGTGGCAAGGAAATACATCAATTCAAATGAACGTGAGAGACATTAAACGAGCTGTAACATGAGCATGAGCAGGACAGCTATAACAGGAATGGGTTTTCATGTTCCAGATAAAATTGTTACCAATGCAGATCTGGAAATTATGATGAATACCAAAGATGAATGGATTCGTTCACGCAGTGGAATAGAAAAACGTCATTGGGTTCAAAATGGCGAAGGCGGCTCAGACCTTTCGTTGGTTGCCAGTAAAAAAGCTATGAAACAAGCTGGGATTACAAATCAAGATATTGATATGGTTATCGTGGGCACAGCTTCCTCGGATTATTATTTCCCAGGCATTGGTGCACAATTGCAGGACTTGCTGTCGTTAAATACTGTGGGGGCTTTCGACATTCGAGTTGGCTGTTCTGCCTTCATCTATGGCTTGTCCATCGCTGATAATTTCATAAAAAGCGGACAATGTGAAACGATTTTACTTGTTGGTGTAGATGTGCTGTCTCCAGCCTTGGAAAAAACACCTGCGGGACGTGATGTGGGCGTACTTTTTGGTGATGGAGCAGGAGCAGTAATATTACAACCAAGTGAAAGTGACGGAGGAATTTTATCAACACATTTACATTCAGAAGGGAAATATTTGAAAGAACTTTGGTGCGAATTGCCATCGTTTAGGATGGCTGGGCGAGGTTTTTCAGATGAAATGATTAGTGCCGGCCGACATCGTTTAAAGATGAACGGCCGTGAAGTCTTTAAACATGCTGTCACGCGCTTTCCGGAAGTCATTCAGGAGGCAATGGACGCAAATAATCTTACAATAGATGATATCGCCCAGATTATTCCCCATCAGGCTAATCATAGAATTACAGAAGCAGTTGCCAAACGGATGGGTGTGGATTCAGAATTGGTATACAGCAACATACATCGCTATGGAAACACAACTGCTGCAACAATCCCTATTGCCATGTGTGAAGCATTTGCAGAAGGAAAATTTTCTACAGGGGATCATATAATTTTAGCTGCTTTTGGTTCGGGATTTACATGGGCTTCTGCAGCAATTAAATGGTAAAGGTCTATTAATGGATAGTTTATTTTTTAATGAAGAACATACCTTGCTTGTGGATATGGTTAAAGATTTTGCCAATACTGAGATTGCGCCTATTGCCCATGACATGGATAAAAATTGTGAAATTCCTAAAAAGATAATCTCTCAAATGGCTGAATTGGGACTCATGGGCATTCCAATCCCGGAAAAATATGGCGGTGCAGGTATGGATACAGTGGCATATGCGGCCGCAGTGCTGGAACTAGCAAAAGTGGATGCATCAGTTGCTATTACCATGGCAGCTCATACATCCTTGGGATCGTTGCCCATTGCCATTGCCGGGACTGAAGAGCAAAAACAAAAATATCTGCCCAAACTAGCCTCTGGGGAAGTATTAGGCGCCTTTGGACTGACAGAGCCGGAAGCAGGGAGCGATGCCGGTTCTACGAAAACAACCGCTGTATTAGATGGTGACGAGTATGTTGTCAATGGCGGAAAAATATTTATTACGAATTCAAGCCTTGCCGGATTGCTGACATTAACGACGAATATAATTGAAAATGGAGAAAATAAGGGAATTGGTGCACTCATTGTCGAAACGGATAACTCCGGATTGAAAATTGGTCCCAAGGAAAAGAAAATGGGTTGGCACGCCAGCGATACCCGGCAGTTATTTTTTGAAAATATGCGCGTACCGAAAGAAAATTTGCTAGGGCAACCAACAGAAGGATTTAAAACATTTTTAAAAACGCTTACTGGGGGGCGCATCTCTGTTGCTGCCTTATCCTGCGGTACTGCTGAAGGTGCTTATCAACAGGCTCTCAACTATTCAACTGAACGGAAAGCCTTTGGTAAGGAAATACATAAATTTCAGGCTGTCGGATTCAAACTAGCTGACATGGCTACAGATATTGAAGCGGCAAAACTGCTGACATTCCATGCTGCTTGGATGAAAGACCAAGGCAAGGATGTGACAAAAGTAGCAGCTATGGCAAAACTCTTTGCCAGTGAAGCAGCAATGCGTATCACAACGGAAGCTATACAAATTCACGGTGGCTATGGGTACGTAAAAGAATATGATGTTGAACGCTTTTTCAGGGATGCGAAAGTACTCGAAATTGGAGAGGGGACTAGCGAAATACAGCGTATAATCATTGCCAGGGAATTGGTTAAAACATTCAGTAAAGCGGCTTGATCACTTCCAAGAAAATCCAGGATTCCCTTACTGCAGCAGGTGAAGTTTTACGGAAAAATTTGCCACAAATTGCTATTTTATTGGTTTTGGTTGTGGTGGTGTCTCTGTTTTTTCGTCAAGGCAGAACGCTGCAATACAGCTATCAAGTGGATGATATTGCCCGAGACCCAGTTATTGCACCCTTTAATTTTCCAATCCTGAAAACAGAAGAAAAACTGCAAATTGATTTGGATGGAGCTCTTCGATCTGAACCATATCTATTTCATCGCAACCAAGATGCAGTGCAAGAACAGTCTGATGCGCTGGAAGAATATTTTCTCATGGTTGAAGAAATACGGTCTGCCTCAGAACAGTTGGAAAAAACGAAGGAGCTGCTATACCGCTATCGCCATGATGAAAAGTATGATGAAGTCCGTTCCATGTATCAGGCGGATAGTGCAACACTGGCAGTTTTGCAGAATCAGTACAAACAGGATTATCCGGCCCTTGCAGCAGAAAATGGACGTTATTCAATTTTCGATGTCCAGGAGCCTTTCGAGTCAGATAAAACATTAAATCATTTTTATGAGGATTTATTGCAGATTTGTAAAAACAGGTGGGCTGAAGGAATTATTGATATTGATGCAACAGATATTGTCAGTTATGAAGTGTCTATTGACCAAGGAGAAATTCCTGTTTCATTAAAACCGGAGGAATTGAGTGATCTCAATATTGCCTGGACACGCTCCAAAAAGGAGATCAACTCAATGTATAGTGATGAAACGGATATACAGCGTGAATTAGGTTATATCATTCTTGTGGAATTTATGTACCCCAATATTATTTATGATAAGGAAACCACAGAACTCCGCCAGCAAAATCGCTTGGATAGGGTTCCCCGGAATCAGGGGATTATGCTGAAAGACGAAATGATTGTAGATGCGAACCAGCGCATTACTTCGGATATTTATCAAAAACTATCATCACTTTCTATTGCAATAAGTAAACTGGATAAACGTGAAAAAGGCTGGGAACAGGTTACATCCTACCTGGGTCGTTTAATGATGGTGGCAGTGGTCATTTCATTCTTCTTTACATTTTTACTTACTTACCGCAGTTACATTTTCAGTTATTGGAAACTGGTTTTACTGATTTCGTTGATTTTTGCTATCATCATTGGCTTGACAGAACTTTTCGTTTTTCGATTCGAATTATCAGAATACTTAATTCCCATCAGTGTTGCAGCCATGTTGCTAACAATTCTCTTTGATGCCAGGATTGGGTTTATGGGCACAATATCCATTACTCTTTTAAGCGGCATTTTGATTGGTAATAACCTGGAATTTATCATAACTATGATCTTTATCTCCTCTGTAGCCATGTATATGGTGCGCCGTTTAAGAACCAGGAGCCAGTTCATTACAACCATCCTGGCAATGATGGTAGCCAGTTTGTTTGTAGTTGTTGCCCATGGTCTCTATAAAGGTCACGTGTTGCCTGACATGCAGATCGATTTGATCTATCTCATGGTTGCCAGTTTACTCACTCCCATTATAACATACGGTCTTATCGGGATTATTGAAGTGACATTTGGCATTACGACTGATTTGACACTCTTGGAATTGCTGGATTTCAATCATCCCCTTTTGAAACGTATGCAGCGAGATGCCAATGGCACATTTAACCACAGCGTAGTGGTGGGTAACCTGGCCGAAGCCTGTGCCGATGCCATTAACGCACGAGCTCTACTGTGCAGAGTGGGTGCTTATTACCATGATATTGGTAAAATGGTGCGTCCGGAATATTTTATAGAAAACCAATTCAGCGGTGAAAACAAACATGATGGCCTTACGGAAGCCATGAGCGCCAAGATCATTCGTAATCATGTGAGCGAAGGACTGAAACTTGCTGAAGAATACAGTCTGCCGAAAATTGTCAGTGATTTCATTCCCATGCACCATGGTACCACACGCGTTGAATATTTTTATCGCAAGGCACTGGAAAATTCCAAAGGTAAAACTGTAGACGATCAAGCATTTCGCTATTCCGGCCCCAAGCCTAATTCAAAAGAAACCGGTATTCTCATGCTCTGTGAAGCTATCGAAGCAGCGGTACGTTCTATTAAAGAACCGGATGTATTTAAGATAGAGGAAATGCTCGAAAAAATCTTTAAAAAACGGCTGGATGAAGGTCAATTAGACGAATGCCCGTTGACTATCGATGACTTGCGCAAAATCAAAGGTGAAATTGATGGACAGACTGGAATGCTTCCAGTTCTCCGGGGAATTTATCATATTCGCATTGAATATCCAGAAGAACAGACTATAGAAGTAACTGCTGAAGCTTGATGCCCATAACCATTGAAGAAGACCCCACATTTAGTGGGTTTAATCAAGCCATTATTCAAAATATAATAAATACAGTTTTTGAAAAAGAAGGTTATACTATAGATAATATAGCTCTTGTTTTTGGGAACGATGATTTACTTAACAGCCTGAAAAAAGAATTCTTCAAAAAAGATCATCTTACAGATGTGATCGCTTTTCGTTTAAATGATTATGCAGAAAAAAATGTTGAAGGTGAAATTTATATTAGTGTCCCCCGGGCAAAGGAAAACGCAAAGTCATTTAAAGAACCTTTTGCCAAAGAAGTAGGTAGATTGATCATTCATGGCGGATTGCATTTATTGAATTATGATGATGAAACCAAAGAGGACAAAGATACCATGACCGGCAAAGAAGAAGCTTATTTAAAGCAATGTCAATGGCAGAACCTTATTCATGAGTGATACCACCGGGAAATTTGAGGAACTTGTTAATATCGTCCAGCGCCTCCGGGCCCCTGACGGCTGCCCCTGGGATCGGGAGCAGACCAACGCTTCCCTACTGCCTTATTTTTTAGAAGAAGCCTATGAAATGATCGAAAGCGTGGATAATGAAAATTGGTCGGAATTGAAAGAGGAGGTAGGGGACCTGTTGCTCCACGCAGTTCTGCAGGCCGTGATCGCTGCGGAGAACGATCATTTTACCATTGAGGGTTCCATCAAAAATATTAATGAAAAACTGGTCCGGCGCCATCCCCACGTCTTCGGAGATGCTCAAGCGGATGCCGCTTTTCATGCTAAACAGAATTGGGAGGCAGCCAAACATGAGGAAAAAAATAGAAAATCACGGTTGGATGGCGTCCCGGTAACCTTGCCGGCATTGATCCGGGCCCAACGCCTCCAGCAGAAAGCCAGTTATGCCGGATTTGATTGGGATAAAGTAGAGGAAGTGTGGGCCAAGATCCATGAAGAGATCCAGGAATTAAAGGAAGCCCAATCCAATAATTCTAAAAAACATGTTGAAGAAGAAATAGGTGATGTGCTTTTTGCTGTCGTAAATCTGGCACGATTTCTGGATATTCCTGCTGAAGATGCCTTACGCAAGACGAATAAAAAATTCACTACCCGTTTTGCACAAGTGGAGGAAGAATTAAAAAAAAGGGGTAAAAATGTAGAAGATTCGTCCTTGGAGGAAATGGACGAGATCTGGAACACGGTGAAAAAACACAAAAGCTAATTGAATAAATGAATTTAGCTAGGCTTATAATCCGTTTTGCGAGGGTTTAAAGTCTATTATGTTAATATTTATTGATAATGGTAGTAGACTTATTTAAGTTTTTTAAATGTTTAATAGAAAATTTTTTAAGGAAAGACAAATGAAAATTACATTTCATATTTTGTTAACAATGGGTCTGTTGATGATGATCGGTTGTCAAACCGGTCTTACCAAGTCGGAAGGGATATCTGATGCAGAACTGATTCAAGCCATCATAGAAGCTGATAAAACTGAAATCAGTATGGAGCAATTACCTGGTCAATCCCGAACG
>SCKQ01000070.1 GCA_004124535.1 Fidelibacterota bacterium | reverse complement strand
AGAACCGGTTAAATGAATTAGAACAAGCGAACCTAAGAAATAAATTTGAATATGAAAGAAGAACTAAATTGTTGCGGGATTCACTGCAACTAGGGGAACTAAAAGGCGAAATTACTTCTTTGAGAGAAGCGTTAATCTATGCCGAGCAAACACAAAAGACAGGAATAGATTCACAACTTACGCAGAAGATTGCCATGTTAGATTCTGTTCAGCTCGCTCTAGAACAGGAAATCGAGCAAGTAGAAGACTCTTCCGCGATGATCATATTGGTTTCTATGTTGGGCGCTCTCGTATTAGTACTACTTGTTTTGGTTATTGTGTTACTGTTTAATAAAAAGAAAGCACCACCACCACCACCACCGTGGTTTTATGGTCCACCTCCCAGAAAAAGGAAAAAAAAGGGTAAAAACGACGGGTCAAAAAATGGCAATCTAGCTGTTAACAAAAGTGTTAGTTCACCGGCAGCCAGTGTGGAACAAGAACTAGGGGATGATCCAGATGTACTGAGGAGCGAGATTGGGGAGATGCGCCAATCAGTTGTATCTATGAGTGTAGGACAACCTAAAACTGCCACACGTATTGTCAGAGAATGGCTGGAAGATGATGTCGTCCCTGAGCCAGAACCACCGCCAGAAGAACCGGAGGAAGAGGACTCTGGTAAAAAGAAGAAAAAGAAGAAATAAGGAGGTCAGTATATGATCACCGATATAAAAAGACTATCTGGCTTACAAAAAGTGGCTATTTTGTTTAATATTCTTGGTGAAGGTCTGTCAATTACACTTTTAAAGGAACTATCGAAGACAGATATAAGGAAAGTTCGTTCAGTTACACGGGATATGGATAGTGTTTCTTTTGGTGTTAAAAAGCGAGTTATAGAGGAATTTTACTTTAGTTTTGTAAGTGAGAAATTCCAAGCCGAGGATGGTGGCGAAGATGAACCTAAGAAACCGTTTGAATTCCTCGATGATTTAACCGATGAGCAGCTAATATCTATGGTGTTACCGGAAGATACAAAAGTTAAAGCAATTGTAATGGCTCAGGTTAGTTCTGAAAATCGAAAAAAAGTTTTAGATCGTTTGGACCCTGAAGAAAAAGGTCGCGTACTTATTGAAATGGGAACCCTAAATGAGGTCCCTTTGGAAGCAATAGTTAGTGTTGCGTCAGAACTGCAAGAGAAGTCTCATTTTCTGCCAAAAACAGTCGACTTTTCACGGGGCGGTGGTAAAGAGGTTGCGGAAATATTAGGCGAGATGGATCCAGATGACGAATCTAAATATCTAGAGGCTATATCACGGGAGGCGCCAGCCCTGGCCGATGAGATAAAGAAGTACCATCTCAAATGGGAAGATATATTTGAATATTTTCCAGATAATATTATTCGTGATCTTGCGAATTCGGTAGAATTAGATCTTCTTGCTATGTCATTGAAAGGTATGGATGAAGCTGTGGTCTCACGGGTGATTGAAAACTTACCGCAGAAAAAACAGGCTATGTACGAACCGATCGAAGGGGCAGTATCGAAACGGGAAGTAGATAATGCCCGTAAAGGTATTGTACAGGCTGCCAAGCAGATGGAAAAAGATGGCGTATTTAATCTGGAGGATTATGTAGGTGGCGGAGAAATGGTGGAATAAATCCTCAAATAATTCAATTGAAACTTTTTACCCCCTTCATCTTAGGGGTTTTTTTATAATTTATTAAACAATATCGTTTTTTTTTAATTTTCGATGGAATTAAAGGGGAAAATAAAAAGCGTAATACTATCACCTCTTGAAGCAGCGGAGGATAGAACGATTGGTATCGAGCTAGAGGATTTTATTTATGATATGAAGGGCAGACGGATACCGGTAAACCCTGGCGGTGAATATTCAGCTTCTGATTTACTTAAGGACTTAATTGAACTTCAGGTGGACGATAAGTATAAAGCTTATTATTCAATTGAACCGGGTGGTCAAATCGAATGGGCGTCCACCCCACGACGGTTATTGCATGATGTGCAAATCGAGTTAAATAGTCACAAAACAAGATTAAACCATCTTCTTACTACTTACCAACTGGAAACTATTGATTTAGCAGTTGAGCCAATCTATTTACCTAATGAGATAGATTTTATTGATCATAAGAAATATAAGCTGATGCATGAATTATTTATACGGACAGGGAAACACGGACCTTGGATGATGAGAAACACAACAAGCGTTCAAGTAAATATTGATATTTTATCCAAAACAGATGCTGAAGAAATGGCTTTCCTAGCAGATTGTTTAACCCCCTTTTGTGTGTTACTGTTCGCCAATGGCCCATTTATGGCTGGAAAACCGGCTAATAATTCTAATCATCGTTACAACTTTTGGAATGATACAGATCCTTCAAGATGTGGCGATTTGTTTGATCATGGTATACATAGTAAGGAGCAATTATTAGATAAATTTGTAGATATAGTATTAGATGCACCGTCAATTTTTACTGTTTCGAGCGGTAACGACATAAAAGAGTTTGATGGTTCTCTAAAACAATGGTTGCAAACTTTAGACAAATCTGATGTGCTAGATGAGCATAAAATAGATATCGCTCTGCACCAGATATTTACACATGTTCGCTTTAAAAAACATGTTTTGGAAGTTCGTTGCGCTGACCGACCGCCCACAGGTTTTGAAATGGCACCTGCAGCTTTTTGGGTTGGGTTACTGACTGTCGATACAATACGGGATAAATTAATGAAAATATTTTCTCGATGGTCTGTGGACGAAAGAAAAATTGTCAATGCTAATGCATGTATCCTGAATCTTTCAAACATTGGTCCAGCTGGGAAAAATATGATGGAATGGATCAATATATTTTCCGTTTTAGCCCTCGACGGTTTAAAGATAAGGTCTGAAAGTATGCATATAGATAATGAGCAATATTTATTAACACCATACCTCAATATGATTGATGAGCGAGGAATTCCAGCCAAATTTATCCAAGATGATTTTGATAATAACCAAAAACCGCTTATTGAATTTCTACGGGCCAAATAATGAAGAAACCACTTTTAGGATTAAATCCATATTATTTTGAATACCGTGATGCTATGTGGAATGGTTCAAAGGACCGATATTTCACTGCAATATGGACAGCCGGAGGTATACCAGTTACGCTCCACTATCCTGATCAAGATGGCTCGATCAACGAAATTGCACAAGCCATTGACGGATTACTTCTAGTTGGAGGTCCTGATATCCCCAATAATATATACAATGGCAATCACCCTGAGTTACTGGATCCTGATGTTATGGCACCAGAACGAGAAAAGTTTGATAGAAATATTTTCCTCGCAATGTATAATTTAAGAAAACCAATGTTGGCCATATGTGTTGGTATGCAACATATTAATGTGATTCGCGGCGGTACACTTTATGAAGATTTGACCGAACAATTAGATGGTTCCGTTTATCATGGAGAATTTAATGGAGAGGAGGTGCACCACACGGTAAAGCTTGAAAAAAATAGCTTAATAAATAAAGTTATTGGTGATGATGATCCAGAAATAACATGTACTCATCATCAAGGAATTCGCACCCTTGGTCATGGTTTAAAACCGGTTTCTTGGTCCGATGACGGATTAATTGAAGCAATAGAAGATACCAAATTTCCTGATGCATTTTTGGCTGTTCAGTGGCATCCTGAATTGATGCTATATGATGAGGATCAAATAAATTTATTCAAATGGCTGGTTCAGGAGTCCCTATCCAGGAGTCAGCGCACTAGTCCATAACCACTGCGGCGCGGATCTCCCACAGCATTTGTAGGTGTAACAGCATTTACACCACCAAAAAATAGGTTTTTTTCGTGCCAATGGTGAATTGTTGACCAAGGGAAGCTTAATTTGGCTGTATTAATCCCTGGCTCACAGTGAATGATATTTTCCTCTAAATGAATTCGCGGTGCTTGTATTGCTTCTTCCAGATTCATATTTTTTGTGAATTTATTAAGTATTACTTGTTTGATTGCCGATCGAATACGATTGCTGCCTCCGCTTCCAAGTACAAGTTCGGGACCAAAATCCCCAATAACAATTGTTGGAGACATCATTGTTTCCATTCTTTTTGTTGTTTCCCAATTGTGGAATCCGTCGGGATTTAAATCCTCTTCCCCGAGCATATTGTTAATCATAATACCGGTGCCTGGTATTATATATCCGCAACCCTCTCCATTAGTGGTCGTCACGCTTGCTGCACTGCCTTGTGAATCGATAATGCTCATGTGAGTAGTTGACCCAGAACAGAGTTTTTCTTTATTCGGTTTGAGCGATATTTCAGAATCAAAAAAGTCTAAAAACCTTTTGAAATAAATTGGGCTCAATATTTCTGCTAACGAATCTGTTTTATTTTTTGCGGAAATAACTTCGCTACGTGCAGTTTGCGCTAAACGCATGACAAGAGTTAATAGTCGATTATTTATTTCTTTACCAGGAAATTTCCGAGATATGATTTTTAAGGCAAATGCTATAAGAGTACCCCCCGGAGATGGCATGGGGTTAGTAATAATTGTTTTACCATTAAAATCAGTTTTCAAAGGTGTTCTTTCAATTACTTCGTAGTTTGAAAAATCCTCTTTTGTTAATAGTCCGCCATCTTCCATAAAAACATCAATTTTATCTGTCAAATCACCGCGGTATAAAAAATTAGAACCTTCAATAATTATTTGTTCGAGATAATTTGCGAAATCTGGGTTTTTGAACCGCTCACCGGCTTTTATTGTTTTTCCATTCGGTTTGAAAAGAATTTCTCCAGTTTTTGTGTGACTCAAAATTGGGTCAAGAATTTTAAATAGATATTCATGTGCATTATTAATAATTGCACCAGACTTGGCAGTCTGTATAGCCGGTTCAAGTATGCGGGATAATGGCAATGATCCCAATCTAGAATGGATATGTAATAAACCGATTGTGTTTCCAGGTACGGCAACAGAACCTTTCCCGATATAAAAAAATTGTGATGCCGGACCAAAATTAACCGCAATACGAGAAAAATCTAAATTTTTCACCGACTTTTTTTTAGGTGTATGAACGAAAAAATCGAAAACAATTGGTTCCGATCCTTTTGGATATGCCAGCATAACGCCACCACCACAAGCTCCTGTTAAAGTGTATTCTGATGTCATAGCGGTGAATACAGCGCAAACTGCTGCATCAAATGCATTACCGCCGTCTTTAAGAATTTCCATTGCTGCATTAACAGTAGTTTTGTCACCTGCAGCTATGCTACCATACTTCATATAAATAGAAAACTAGTAGAAAATTATTTTTATACCAAGATGTTCAATTTTTTATTTTCACAGATACTATGCTCTATAAACTGTTTCTATATACATCAGGTAGTAATTAATTTCGTGTAATTGTAGATTATCATTTCTACCATGCATTCTTATTCTTTATTTGTCACAAAACATATAGACCGCACGTGGGTTTTACCACTGTGGTACGGATTAGATTTTTTGAATTTTGTTGTATATACTACCCGGGCCATGATCTCCCGTACCTTTACTCCTTTGGCAGATATTAAATGATTACAGATCATGATATTGTCATGGTGGGCGGCGGCGGCGCAGGACTACGGGCTGCTATTGCCATAGCTGAAACCAACCCGAACTTAAGCGTCGCAGTGGTGAGCAAGGTCTATCCCATGCGAAGCCATACTGTGGCGGCAGAGGGCGGCGCGGCGGCTGTTATCAAAGATAACGATTCCCTGGAAAACCATATCAACGATACCATTACCGGCGGGGACTGGATGTGTGATCAGGACGCGGTGGAACTTTTTGTAAACGAAGCGCCCAGGGAATTGATCCAGATGGAGCACTGGGGCTGTCCGTGGAGTCGTGAACCTGATGGGACTGTAGCAGTACGGCCTTTCGGCGGGATGAAGATTGAACGGACATGGTTTGCTGCTGACAAGACCGGATTTCACATGCTCCACACCCTATTCCAAACATCGCTCAAATACAGCAATATTACCCGCTACGATGAATGGTTTGCGACAAAAATTATTGTTGAAAACGGCAGTTGCCAAGGTGTGACCGCCATTGAACTTCGCTCCGGCAAAGTGGATGTAGTTGCGGGGAGGGCAGTAATTATGTGTACCGGCGGGGCCGGTCGGGTTTTTCCGTTCACGACCAACGGTGCCATCAAAACGGGTGACGGAATGGCCATGGCTTACCGGGCTGGCGTACCACTCAAAGATATGGAATTTATTCAGTACCATCCCACTGGGCTTCCAGGCACGGGTATTCTCATTACGGAAGCGGCCCGGGGTGAAGGCGGAATTATGTTGAATAAGGACGGCTATAGATATCTTCAGGATTACGATCTGGGCAAGCCGTTGGATATTGACGATCCAAAGCATCCAATAAAAAAGAGCATGGAACTTGGTCCCCGAGACCGTCTGAGCCAGGCATTTGTAGCCGAGAGGGAAAAAGGGAGAACCGCCCCCGGTCCATATGGCCACGTGGTCTATCTCGATATTCGTCACCTGGGTGAAAAGAAAATTGATAAAAAGATTCCTTTCGTCCGGGAGTTGTCCAAGAATTACGCCGGAATTGATCCCGTATACGAACCAATCCCTGTGAGGCCCGTAGTTCACTACATGATGGGAGGCATCGATACTAACAATACTGGGGCCACTTCCCTTCCCGGGCTTTACGCCGCCGGAGAGTGTGCCTGTGTCTCTATTAACGGGGCCAACCGTCTGGGATCGAACTCCCTGACAGAACTTCTGGTCTTTGGCAGTCGCGCAGGTAAGGCAGCGGCCCAGTTTGCATTGGAGAACCCCCACCTTGACACGGACTCACTGGCACTGCAAACTGCCGATGAACAGAAACGTATCAGTAGAAACTTCTTTCGAAAAGAGGGGGGCACAGAAAGAATTTTTACACTCCGGAAAGAAATGAACGAAACCATGGAGACAAGTGCCGGCATCTATCGATCAGAAAAAAGTTTGAAGGAAACATGCGATAAAATTAAAGAACTTAAAGATCGTTTCTCCAACGTCATCATGGAGGATAGAAGTCTTAATTTTAATACAGAACTGACCTCGGCGCTAGAGCTCGAGTTCATGTTGGACGTGGCGGAAGCAATCGCCTACAGCGCATTGGAAAGAACGGAAAGCAGGGGTTCTCACCAGCGAACTGACTTCCCGGGTAGGGATGATGAAAATTTTTTAAAGCATTCTTTGGCATACCAAAATGATACTGAACCCCGCATCGATTATAAAGATGTGGTGATTACTAAATGGCCGCCTGGAGAGAGGGTTTATGGAAAGGAAGAATGAGGTATAAGCAATGGCAGAAACCATGAAATTAGAAATCTTCCGCTACCAACCTGAGAAAGAGAGTGAGCCCTACTTTCAGACATATAAGGTCCCGTTCCGTGAAGACTGGGTGGTGCTGGACGCCATCAATCATATTAAGGATGAGATCGATGGAACGCTTTCCTACCGCTGGTCGTGCCAGATGGGGGTATGCGGCAGTTGTGGTATTATGATCAACAACGTTCCGAAGTTGTCCTGCGCCGCATTTTTAAAGGATTACTACCCAGATAAAATCCGTATAGAACCATTGACGGGTTTCCCTGTAGAGCGGGATCTCATCTTCGAAATGGATGACTTTATGACAAAACTGACAGAGATGCAGCCATACATCATCCGGAAGGAAGGCGAGGAGAAGCCACTGGATGAAGGTGAATACCTTCAGTCCCCCGCTGAGCTGGCTCACTTCAAGCAGTACTCCATGTGTATTAACTGTATGCTCTGTTATGCTGCCTGTCCCGTCTATGCCATCGATTCCACCTTTATCGGACCTGCCGCTATTGCCCTTGGCCAGCGGTATAACATGGACTCCAGGGACCAAGGAAGAAATTCTCGGCAGGAACTCATCGCCAGTCATGAGGGAATCTGGGAATGCACCTTTGTAGGTGAGTGCAGCGCCGTCTGCCCTAAGGATGTGGATCCAGCCGCGGCAATCCAGCGGGCAAAAGTATCAAG
>SCKQ01000069.1 GCA_004124535.1 Fidelibacterota bacterium | reverse complement strand
CCAATAATTATACCTTGTCATCGCATATTGACACATAGCGGAAAGCTTGGCGGCTTTGGAGGCGGCGTAGAAACGAAGGTATTTCTATTAGAACTGGAAGGCGCCTTGTAGTTAGATTCGATATACCAAAAACATGTGGGCATTTTTTAAACGCATTACATTTGCCGGTCTATTTGCAATAGTACCACTAGCACTCACTTTTTACATCATTAAAATCATAATTGTATTTCTCGATCAGCTATCTGCACCTATTATGGAAAGGATCAAGTTTGAAATCCCTGGTTTTGGACTAATACTAACGCTGCTAATTATTTTTGCATTGGGAATCTTCGTAACGAATGTTCTTGGGCGGCGTTTGTTTTCGTGGGGAGAACGGCTAATTTCATCAATACCATTGGTAAACAATATCTATAACACCATAAAACAAATCACCAATGCTTTCTCAGGTGCGACACAAACAGAAAATTACCAGCGCGTTATCTATATCCAATATCCGCGGCAAGGAATATGGACAATCTGTTTTGTTACAGGTGAGAGTGTAGATGGATCCGGTGAAGAATACTATCATGTATTCGTGCCCACTACTCCAAATCCTACATCCGGTGTTTTCATCATTATTCCAAAAAAAGATGCGATTGAAGCTGACCTTACAGTCGAGGAAGGATTGAAGGCAGTAATCTCAGGGGGGCTGCTGGCGCCAGAAAAAAGTCCGCTGGACACGTAAAAATTCTTAGACAATTGTTCCCTTGTTTTTTCAACTAATTTCTAAGCGGTAACCGTATGATCGAACTGGTCATATTGTTGTTAGCCAGCTATATTACGGGATCATTCCCCACCAGCATTATTGTAACACGCGTAACAAAAAATATTGATATCAGAGAACATGGCAGCGGCAATGCAGGTGCGACCAATGTGTTCCGTGTTTTAGGCTGGAAATACGCAATTTTCGTATTGACATTTGATATATTTAAAGGCTGGCTGCCAACAGCTGTATACGCCACCACAATTTTCCAGCAACTACCGGTTCCTGATCAAGGTTTAGTTCAAATTTTGTGCGGTTTTGCAGCAGTCTTCGGCCATACTTTTCCAATATTTGCTGGGTTTAGGGGTGGCAAAGGTGTTAGTTCACTGATTGGGGTATTACTTGCTTTATTCCCCCTTGCATTCCCATTATGTTTGCTAGTAGGCATTGCGGTTATTACTACCACCGGTTATGTTTCACTAGGATCAATATCTGCAGCTATTGCCCTGCCGATTATTATTTTAATTCTACCAAGGTTAGGCTTGATCAATCCCAGTCTTTTTTTAATTGTCTTTTCCTTGCTTGTACCATGGTTCATCATCTATACCCATCGCAGTAATATCAGCCGGATTCGAAATGGTACTGAAAATCGCTTTGAAAAAGCGATTATTTTCAAGAAAAAAAACTAGATCAGAACTTTTGACCGATGGCCAGGTGCAGCGTTTGGTCAGCAAATTGGTCGTCTCTGTATCCCCAGCCATAATCCAACCCAATCTTACCTACCATCGGTACCGGTATCCGAAATCCAAAACCAATACCAGTCATAGGCGATCCTCTAAACAGCTCTTTCCGGTCTCTGCTGATAAACCCCACATCAACAAACGCAACAGCACTCAATCCATATTCCTGCTTCCAATTAAATAGCTCGGTTGTGAAAACAGATGTTGGAATGATCGTTTGTCGTAATTCAGTGGATATGATAGCGAAATGGTTTCCAAAACGATAGGCATTATCCACGTTCGTATAAATTGACCGATCAGGAATTGACCAACCTCTAACTGTCTTCGAACTGCCTAACCATGATACCCATACTTCATCCACATCTCTAAATGTTGTCATAAAGGATACATTAAATGCTGCTGTCAGTTTGCGTTCGCTTTTAACCAGTGAGTGGTAAAAACTATAGGATTGACTCCACCAAAGATTTCGTTTTTCGCTGTCCAATTCAACATGACTATAAAAACCTTGAACAATTAATATTCCCTTACTTGGGTCACGATAAATATCCCGCGTATCATATATATAGATACCCTGGGGAGCTATATAATAATATTCCAATGTGTCCTCATCATTGCTGAATGTTTTCTTTTTCCACTCGAACCCAACTCTGGCCTTATGGTTATAACCAAAATAACGACCTAAATTTATTTCTGCAGTGGTCACGTTCCGTTCATAAGGCAAAAACGGATGTGCGGTAATGCTCTTGCCAGTCATAACATCCAGCGAAACATGGTCACCCATAATCCAGGGATTTTTAAACGCAAAAAAATAGGCCCGTCGCGCACCTGTAGATCCACCCAGCGTAAATTTCTCATTTCTACCCCGAAAATTATTGATCCGCAGCATTCCGCCAAATGACCAGCCATACTCCTCCTCATATGCCGGTCCTCCTGCAGGCAGGATCCGCAACGATGTTTCAATAACTTTATATTCCAAAATAACAGTTAGATCTTCCAGTGGTATTGCCCGCCAAGTCACATCCGCAAAAATGCCCAGATTATATATTCGGTCACGGTCCTCACGGGCAACCGCGCTGTCCAGGGGGACATCGATCGGATGCTGAATCTCGCGTTCAATAATGAAATCTTTTGTAATAAGGTGGCCTTTGAACTCGATAGCGGAAACAATTGGTTGCTGGTCAGCCCATACTAATGGTACTGATAAATATATTAATAATAGCCTGTGAATCATAAAGGGTCGGCCTAGAAACCGTCAGCCGAAAAATAGTTTAGAGGTCGAAGCTCTCCATGAGCTGCATTTTCTTATATTCGATGCCTTCCTCGGAATATACGTGTTCGATCGCTCTCCGCAGATCACTCTCTACGATAAGTCCACGCAGGTTTATGGCCATATTCCAGTCATCCAATACACGTATATTCATTTCCGTGTTTGAGTCTTGGTAGCGATGCCACGTACCATCAAATTCGCTTGGTGGTCCATAGGTCATCATTATTTTATGCTGCAAAACATCTTCGGTGGTTACCTGTGGAAATCCGATATTCTTCAGTTCGACAGTTTTATGAACACTCTCAAGTTTA
Organism: Fidelibacterota bacterium; assembly: GCA_004124535.1. The sequence continues at coordinate 4,991 of SCKQ01000069.1, read as the reverse complement.
TAATGTGAGGCCTCAATATTTGTAATACTGTAAATAAAATCAATATTGATGAAGCGCAGTTCGATCCGCTCAATAGTTAGTCTGGTCGTATACTCATACATCATTTTCGCTCGTCTTACAGGTATACGGAATCCAGATTTTAGTGTTAAAGGATCATCCCAAAATTCAGCTACAGATAGCGAATCGGGGAAATAGCCCATCACCGCAGAGAGACTAGAATTCCAATTTGAGATTGGCTCCCGTGCCAACACCCAGCCATTCGGCAGTGATTTAATATACCCATCTAAAACGGTCGGGTTTGACTGAATAATTGGTTCTTTTGATTCTACCGGCAGTTTCCTTACTTCTCTAGGAATGGAGGTAATAATGTCTCTGATATCTCTACCCTGGGGCCATATCTTGGGCCGAAGAGTCGCACAACTGGTTATAAATAATAAGAGGGTTAATATTGTTACGCGAAGCACGATCATAAAATTAATCAAATTAAGTATTCATCATGAAGTGTTTTTTAACTTACTGGCAGAAATAGTGTAATCGCCAGTACAATGTTAATAATTAAAAAAAAAGCCTCATAATTTTGAGGCTTTTTTTCCAAATCTGGTCAGGAATCTATTTACGACCCCGAGCCATTTTTGCGCGAGCTACATCACCATTCTTATCAATGAAGTAAAGATAACCTGATTCGCGCGTTACGCCAGCTTGTGCTACTTCTTCAGCATTGCCGCCGCCTTTACCGGCACGGGCCATTTTAGAACGCCAAACGTTCCCATTCTTACCGAGGTAATATAGGTAACCACTTTCTTTACTGACACCACATGCTTTGACAGTTTCTGCCATTGGATTCCTCCTTTAGTTTAGTTAAAAAAGCAAAGAGAACTAACTCTCGACGGTGAACGTAATATTCTCTGTGGCAAAATGTCAAGGATTTTCTCGACGATCCCTCGTCGAGAACATTTTACCAGATTTCTGGCCAAATCCCACTGCTTCAATAGCAGCTTGTTATATTTGATCTAGCAAAACAAATAACCCCGCTATTAGGCGGGGCTTGATGCTTTAGGGAACTTTCGGGCTGAGATGAGCGAGTGTTAGTATTCTTTAACTTCTTTTACTGAACCGTATTCGTTGTAGGTAGTCCATTTACCTACTTTTTCCCCGCCCTTGTAAGCTTGTTCAGCTCTCTTCTGTCCATTTTTACCCCACAACCCAAAGACAAGGGAACAAACATAAGAGTCATCAAGATCATCAGAAATATGACATCCCATTTCAATAGTCTTCTAAATCCCTCTTGATAGGCGGTTAAACCAAAGTTTCACGCTCCAATCACTGTCACGAGTATCCTGATGATTTCTATCTGATCCATTCTCGTAACACAATTATTCTTTAAATTACAGGACTAATTAACGAAAATACTATTTACAGAAAGGATATTATGAAAGGAAAATGTAACAATAAATGGTGCTGCTACTTGTATGGATTATTAGATTTGGTTTGTTTTGTTGGTGGTGCATATTTACTCAGCGCAGCAATATTTGGTGGATGCTGTGGTGCAGCTACGTGTAACTGCGGAGTACTGGGCTTGCCGCTGATCGTTCTTGGTTTCGTCATTCGCGGCTGGACTGGTAGAGGTTGCTGCTGTTGCTGTGGCACGAAAAAATGCTGTGCACCAAGCAGTACAGAACCTGATACTACCGATTAATTAGTAATATGATTAGTAATGTCTTTTTCATAATTATTTCTCCAATTAGTTACAATTTACAAAATATTATTCTATAAAAAACAAAACCCCACCAATCCTAAATGTCTAGAAACAAAAAACCCCGCTAATGGGCGGGGCTTGATGTTTACTGATTAAAAAATCTAATATTTACAATTAACGCCATTAAATTAACGAGTTAATCGATAGATCAATATGGCTGCCCGAGCCGTTGTTTTCGGAAATGATGTCAAATCTAATTCTTCATTTTCCGAGTGCTCTCCAAATCCATTAGGACCCATCCCAGCTAAAGAAGCATCTACATGCGGCGCCACAAAAGAAATATCTGCTGCGCCACGTTTTCCAGGGTCAAGAGGTTCCAATTGACCATATCCAAGATCCACATTTACAGATTCAAATTTATCCAACAGTGCATAATTTGCCTTTGTTGGGGCCATTGGCGGGTAACTGGTTTTGAATTCAATCTTTGCAGTTGTGCCGGGCAAATTTTGAGACGCGATATCCTTCATGTTTGCCATGGCCTTGTCCAATTGTTCTGTTGATATGGTCCGGATACCACCATGAACCGTTACAGATTGAGATACGACATTTGTTTTACCAAAAGTTGTACCACGGGCCGTTACAGGATCATAATCTACATCTGTACCACCGACGATGGTTCCGGGGTTAAACGATAGATATTCCTCTCCTACCAATTCTTCACGAAAAGCATTCACAATTCGTGCTGCTTCAAATATGGCACCGTATCCCAATTTTTCTTTAAAAATTTGAGAAGAATGGCCTTGAATGCCTGTAGTTGTCAGCATCCACGAGGAAGAACTGCGTCTGGCTATCGTTCCCGTATTCAGGCCATGGGCCCCTTCGAAGCCCAATCCAATATTTGCCCATTTCCCTGCTTCGATTAATTCTTTGCGTACAATAGATGGGGGGCCACCTGTTTTTTCTTCATCACCAATAAATACAAGTGTCAGGTTTAGGTCTTTTAGGACACCTACATTATCTAGTGCTTTCATAACATAGATCATGGATACATCACCCGCTTTCATATCAGAAACACCTGGCCCATAAGCAGTATCCCCATCCCGTGTAAATTTCTGGAATGGATGATCAGGTTCAAATACCGTGTCTAAATGACCAATCAAAACGATTTTTTTTCCCTTACCCCCACGCATTTCTGCAAAAAGGTGCCCGGAGCGTTTGACAGTTTCAAGATAAGTCACCCAGTATGTGTTAAATCCAAGTTGATCCAGTTCAGCCTGAAATATTTTTCCGACAGTTTTATTACCAGCAATATTGAGTGTTCCACTATTGATATTCACCACTTTCTCAACCAGACCTATCGCTTCTTCCGTATGCTGGTCCACATATTTTTGTATTTCCTTTTCAGCTTTATTTAATCCACCTGAAAAAGCCAGGGAAACAAAAAGTATTCCCGTTAATGTTATTTTGATATTGATTTTCATTTTTTACCCTTTTTTACAAAATAATTAGTCATAATAATTTTTTCTGTCCAATTATGAAAAAAATATTATTCTCAAATTTACTCATCATCTTTACAAAAAAATCCCGTTACTCAGCTACAGGTGGGCTGGGCTTGTTCATGGTTTATCTACTTTTTTGATATTCATTAAAGATTGTTAATACTTTTTATAGAACCCCATAAACCTATTTTGGCAAGTACAGCTTTACAAAACATGGAAAAATGTATTAATGTGGGTATCATCGCAGACATACCCATAAGTAATCCAAAATAAATATTCTGCAAGTTTCGAGTAGGATTCTTAACAGCATCATTAACTGTATTAGCATATTGATTAGTTCTTTCAAGTAAATCTGTTTCGTGGTTGTATTGTTCAATCATTTCAATGGACTGATTCAAAGTTTCAAAAAAACTTACGACCCAACCTGAAACAATAAAAACAAGTATAACCCAAAAAGTGGCTAGAATTGCAATCAGTACATCAATCGAAAGATGGGCAATATAAACCCTGTCATCTGTTGTTTTCAGGGCTTTTTGAATTATATAGATGGTTATAAAAAATGAGAGAGAATCAAAAAATGCTCCTAAAATCCCTACTGGAAATTGTATCTTAAAGTAGTAACCGAATGTGTTCCCAAAAACCAGATTTGGAAAAGCTGTAATCATTGCGAACCAATAGCAGCTGATATTTAGAATTACAAAAAATATAAATAGATAAATAAAAAAATGTTCAATTTGAGATTTTCTATTCTTATAATAAAGTATCAGACGATTTAGGTCTAAGCGCCAGATTATTATTGTATCGTTCAGCATTCAGTTGATTTATTACTCATTTTTTTCTGGATTTCCAACAATTTTTAAAAAGTAAAACTTTTTTCATTTCATAATCCATAATATTTACCAATATCTACCCATCATCCCACAAACAAAAAACCCTGCCATTGGGCTGGACCTTATAGCTAATCAGCATATTTTTCTGCACCAAGGAAGTGCAGTGAAATATATTTCTCATCACCTACAACCCAACTATCATGGGGCACGGGTGGTACATAAAATAAATCTCCTTTCTTTAGTATATGCGTTTTTTCATTTTCAAATGCAACAGTAGCGCTTCCAGAGATAACAATACCAAGGTGCTCTACTTCGCAGAACTTTGTACCGCTTAAAGGCGAAACATCTTCAGACCATTTCCAGCCAGGTTCATAGGTAGCTTTTCCAATTGTCATCTTCCCTAAATCAACCAATTCAAATTTTCCCTTTGTAAAATTTCTCGTCTCATCAGGCTTTTCAAAATTTTTTAATATTATGTCAATCATAATTGAGATATCTCTTTCATTTAAGTGAATCTACTCATCATCCCATAAACAAAAAACCCACAGGTATGGGCAACTGTGGGCAAAGCAGTAACAAAAAACCCCGCTAATGGGTGTTAATCAATTGTCATCGCACTGCGGAACCCGAAATCGTTAAACTGTTTCTCCGGGGCGAGACTGCTTCGTGCTGCACAGCGGGCGAAGCGAATGAGGTGCCGCCATGAGCCACCTCGCGCTACGCGTCGATGCCCCTGCTGGGGACCTGTAGGGTTTCGATTTGGTGACTCCTTATAGTAAACACGGCTGTACCAATCTGCACACCATTCATGGACACCCTCTGACATATTGTAAAGACCGTAGCCATTCGGACCTTCAGTACCTACGGGGAAATGGGGGGTATTCCGTCCTCCCAAGTGATCTGACGGAAGATTGTTTCCCCACGGGTACACATTGTTTACTAATCCTCCCCGCGCTGCTTTTTCGC
>SCKQ01000023.1 GCA_004124535.1 Fidelibacterota bacterium | reverse complement strand
GAAAAACACCTAGTAAATGTAGGCCGCTTATTTACTGTAATATCGATTATTCTTGGAGGCGGTCTAGGCCTTTTCCTGACCAGCGCTGGCCAGGCGTTCGAACTGTTACTTATGATCGGTGCCGGTACGGGAATGATCTATATCCTGCGCTGGTTCTGGTGGCGGATCAACGCCTACACAGAGATCGTGGCCATGGTTAGTTCATTATGTATTGCTTTTTATTTTAATTTTATCAATCAAAGTTTTCCCGGGTGGGAGAAAATAGTTATTGGCGCAATTTTAACCACTGTGGTATGGGTTGTAGCCACATATTTTACACCGCCAGATGATGAAGAAACACTTAAGAACTTTGTGAAAAAAGTAAACCCTGGTGGTCCGGGCTGGTCGAGATATTCTCATGGAGTCTCTTCTGAACCGTGGCCGGTACCAAATGGGATACTGTGTATGATGCTCGGCTGTTTCGCTGTTTATGGTGTACTCCTTGGTGTTGGCCAACTGATTTATGGGGAACCATTTGGAATCGCATTGATCGGGCTCGCCGGGGTTTCAGCTTTTGGTTTAACCCGCTTGTGGAAATAAGCACTCCCGGAAGGATCTGTCTTTTCGGAGAGCACCAGGATTATCTAGGGCTACCAGTGGTAGCCATGGCCATATCACTTCGAGCCCAAATTACCGGTCAAAAGCGAAAAGATCAGCAAGTTATTATTCATAAGCCGGACATCGGTGAAACGGAGTCATTTTTACTTAATGATTTAGTTTACACCAAACCGCGTGATTATTTCAAAAGCGGAATAAAAATCTGCAGTGGAGAGGAACTTGTTTTTTCTAATGGCTTTGAAAGCGAAATTACTAGCGAAATTCCCATTCAGGCTGGTGTTGGCAGTTCATCAGCGGTTATGGTGAGTTGGATTTATTTCTTGTCCCGTATGGCGGATACGCCAGTAGCTTGGAATGCCCAAAAAATTGGTGAACTGGCTTATAAAGCAGAGGTGTTGGAGTTTGCGGAACCAGGTGGTATGATGGACCAGTATTCCGCCACCATGGGTCACCTGCTTTATTTAGAGTCCGAACCGGAGATATCCATCAAATCCTTGAACCCAAATTTGGGGATTTTTGTTTTAGGAGATTCTTGCGAGCCGAAGGATACTATGAGTATTCTGCAACGTTGCCGGGATACCCGGCTGGAGATCATCCAAAAATTAAAAGTAAAAAATCCGGATTTTAACATTCATACTTGCACCGATGTGGATATGTCCCCATTGAATGATGAAGAGAAAGGTATTTTCCAAGGGACAATCAAAAATAGGAATATTTTGAGACAAGCTTTACCCGAATTAGAAAAAGTAAGACCTGATCCTACTTGGATCGGCACTCGTTTAACCCAACATCATGCTGTGTTACGGGATATTTTACAGGTCAGCACACCCAAAATCGAAGCTATGCTAGATGCGTCTTTAGATGCCGGTGCGTTGGGTGGTAAGATCAATGGATCAGGAGGCGGGGGATGTATGTTTGCTTATGCTCCAAAAAATGCTGAAATTGTAGCCGAAGCCATTGAAAAAGTTGGTGGTAAATCTTTTATAATTAGTTCAGATAGTGGTACGAGAATTGTATAAATCCCATGAAGGTCTGTTTTTTCTATGAATAATATCACATTGCTGGTTATGGCCGCAGGAATAGGTTCGCGCTATGGCGGTTTAAAACAATTAGATGAAGTTGGTCCCGGTGGGGAGACCATTATTGATTATTCAGTGTATGATGCTATTGCAGCAGGTTTTACCAAGGTTATTTTTATCATTCGCCAGGATTTTGAGCAGGAATTCAAATTAAAGGTATCCGATAAATTCGCCGATAAGATCCAGGTTGAATTTTCTTTTCAGGATATTCAGAATCTTCCAAATGGTTTCACCTGTCCTGAAGGTCGAGAAAAACCCTGGGGGACAGGTCACGCCATTTTATCTGCTGCGGAATTGATCGATGGTCCCTTTAATGCGATTAATGCTGATGATTATTATGGTCGAGAATCATTCCAAACAATAGCGGATTTTTATGCCCATGAAAGTAATGTTTTTAGCATGGTTACGTTTCGCCTGGAAAATACACTATCTATTTTTGGACCTGTAACGCGAGGATTATGCGAAGTGGAAAATGACCGACTAGCCACTGTAGTCGAGACAGATAATCTTCAAAAAATAAATTCGGGGATTGCATCAGATCGAGATGTTGATTTAAACGGCAGTGAACCCGTCTCAATGAACATGTGGGGTTTTACACCCGTTATTTTTGATTATTTACAAGATATGTTTGTGGATTTTCTAGCACAACGGGGAGATGAATTAAAAAGTGAATTTTTAATTCCCAATGTAATCAATGATCTCATCCGGTCAGGGAAAGAAAGTGTTCATGTTTTGTATAGTAATGCGTCCTGGTTTGGAGTTACGTACAAAGAAGATAAACCTTATGTGGTTGACCAAATCCAGAAACTAATTGAGAAGGGGTTTTATCCGCTTAAGTTATTTGGCTAATTATCAGGTGGTAAATCCTCTCAAAATATTTGCACTTTTTCCGCTACTATCTGTTTATTATACTTACGTATACCGTTCAAGGAGGTGTGAGGTAATATGGATCCAAAAATTTTCTGGTTAATTACGTTTGTCGGAATTTACTGGGCATACTGTCTGTTTTGGGGGATAAAGGGTGCCCAGACGGCTAAGACATCTACTGACTATTTTCTAGCTGGACGATCCATAAGTATCATTGTGTTTGTTCTGGCGGCAACTGCTACAAGTTTCAGTGGTTGGACATTTGTCGGCCATCCTGGGAAAATATTTAATGATGGTTTACCGTATGCATTTGCGTCCTTTTACGCGCTGACGATCCCATTTACTGGAGTCCTGTTTTTGCGGCGTCAATGGGCTCTAGGTAAAGCCTATAAGTATATCACCCCAGGTGAGATGTATAGCGATTATTATGGCGGCGATGCGATTCGATTACTGACCGTGTTGGTTGCTTTCCTATTTAGTATACCCTATCTTGGCGTACAGCTTAGAGCATCTGGCGATTTATTCTATGTGCTCACTGATGGTCTGGTAAGTGTGAATTTTGGCATGTTTGCCCTATCAACTATTGTTGTGATCTATGTGGCTTCAGGCGGATTGCGTTCCGTGGCTTATGTAGATTGTGCCCAATGTATTTTACTGGCTTTGGGTATTGTAATTCTTGGCGGAATTGCAATTCATTTTGCAGGGGGCTGGACAGGATTAATGAATGGATTGGGAGATATGGTCAGCCGCGATATTAATAGCGGCAACAACCTGACACCAGCTGGTTATTCAAGTACTGTTGCCATTCCTGGTAGCATTCAATTTGTATCTGCAGGTTCTAAAGCAGTAGGCGGAACCTGGACAGGGATGATGTGCATGACGTACATGTTTGCCCTGATGGGTATACAATCTTCCCCAGCATTTTCTATGTGGGCCTTTGCAAATAAAACTAGTCGTGCATTTCGCTGGCAGCAGGTGGTCGCATCTTCTGTAGTTATAGGTATTATTTTGTTTACGTTTACTATTTTTCAAGGCGTAGGAGGTCATATCCTTCTTGAGAAAGGTATATTTTCAACGGCAAATGATAAGAACCTCGTCCCCCAATTAATCAATCTGCTCTCTGATTCCATGCCCTGGCTGGTGGGCTTGCTGGCTGTGTGTGCCTTGGCAGCGATGCAAAGTACTGGAGCGGCATATATGTCTACATTTAGTGCCATGGTGACCCGGGATATTTATGCCAAGTATGTTGCGCCTACAGCCTCGGATCGATCACAAAAATTCATTGGTCGTATTTTTGTTTTTATCGTTGCAGGCGCGGCATTGATTGTGGCTGCAAATTCTACCCAGGCAATTGTGATGCTGGGCGGTCTCGCTGTGGCCTATGGGTTTCAAATGTATCCGGCCTTAATTGGTATTTGCTATTATAAAGGTTTTACCAGACAGGGGGTTGTGACGGGATTAGTTGTCGGTCTTATTGCGGTAACATTAACAGATAAAACTTCAGCATGGTTTGGAGTGCCTTGGGGTGCCTACCCACTCACTATTCATAGCGCTGGTTGGGGGATTCTCTTTAATCTGGCAACGACCATACTAGTCTCAAGATTTACTAAGGATGATGAGAATACAGTTAAAACAAAAGAGAAAAGGCATCAATTTTTGCAGGCAGTATCAGCAATGAACTCAGAGCGCAGAAAGAAACTGCCACTCGCTTGGATCCTTACTCTGATCTGGTTTCTAGTAGGTTTCGGTCCTTTCGCTAGCATTGGGAACTCACTTTTTTCAGATCCCAATACTCCTGCACTGTGGGTACCATTCCACATGCCGTCACTTTGGGTATGGCAGCTGGTTTTTCTGGCCTACGGCATTTTTGTGATGTGGTTTCTCGCTTTTCACATGGGTCTTTCCGAACCTATTGATCCGCAACGAATTGAAGATGCAAGATCTGAGATGAAATAGCTAAATACTGTAAAATCTCTATTATAAATAAAGTCAATTTCTTGGTACTAGCCCTTGTTATTGGAACTGTTGGGCACAGTCAGGATAGTACGGTCAGTGATCCTGATCCAAAACGATTTCAATCTCAAATCGATCAATTTCTTACATCAACTCAGGAAAGTTTGTTGCCAGACAGTGTGGTCCTGTTTATCGGGAGTTCCAGTATTCGCCTTTGGGAACTGGATCAATATTTCCCTGACTATAACGCGCTAAACAGGGGCTTTGGCGGCGCACACATTTCTGATATGCTGCATTATATTGATGTAATTATTAATCCCTATTCTGTTAAAGCGGTCGTATTCTATTGTGGAGACAATGATATTGCTAGTGGTAAAACTCCTGACCGCGTCTACAATGATTTTTTACGTATTTATGATAAAATTATCAGCCTTTTTCCTGCGGTAAAATTCTATTATATCCCGATCAAACCTAGCATAAGTCGCTGGGGTAAATGGGATAACATGAACCAAACAAATCATAAAATACTGACATTGTCAAAATGGAATTCAGCACTCTATTATGTTAACACGTCAACTCCAATGTTGGAAATAGAAGGGACACCAAATCCTAAATTGTTTATTGAAGATGGATTGCATCTAAATGTAACAGGTTATGATTTATGGACAAAAATTGTTAGAGATCGAATTGCTCAGACATTGGATTAATAATTAATCTTTCATTTAGAATGAAAGATTTTGCTAAGTATGAGGTTTTTATTAACTTTGGTGCTAAACTTGGTTTTTATCCCACAAATAATTTTCATTTAATAAATAATAATTAACTAAATAGGAGAGTTTTTAATGATGAAATTTTCTAGGTATAGAAATATTGGTATTATCGTCCTTCTATTACTTTTCGGTTGCGGAAAGAAAGAAAAAGAAGTCGTATTAATTGAGAGAGATGGCGCTAAATATGAACAAGGAGCTCAAAAGCCTTATAGCGGTAAAATGTCATCAAAATATAATAATGGTAGTAGGAAGACCGAAGGGCAGTATAAGGATGGCCTTCCCGTAGGTACTTGGAAATTTTGGGATCGTCATGGCACTGAGTACACGGGCGCTGTATCCAAGTACGTTTTTCATGAAATTCAAAGTGATGAAACCTTGGAAAAAATTGCCAGCGATTTCGAGGTAGATGTTGCCCAATTATATGAATTAAATGAAGATATAGATAAGGATACTGGATATAAAATCAAAGCAGGCCAAGTTATTGGTATCAAAACAGCTGATGAATCGGATGGTCAGTTTCTTTTCTGGTATGATAAAAAGAGAATAAAGATCAAATCACATAAAGTATTTAATAATAGTAAAAGGAATGGTAAATGGACTATTTGGCATGAAAATGGTAACCTAGCGAGAACTAGTTCTTATGCGGCTGGCAAGAAAGATGGTTCATATGCATTTTATTTTAATGATGGTTCAAAGAAAGAAGAAGGCGTCTGGAAAAATGATCAGCGGGATGGACTGTGGGTCAAATATACTAATAATGGAAATACTAAAAAGGAAGGTAAATACTCTAACGGTAAAAAAGATGGCGTATGGACTACTTGGAATGATAAGGGATTAATTGCTAATAAATATTTATATGAGAATAACAAAGTTGTTGATAAATGGGCATTCAAGTACCAGTTCTACAGTAATGGTAAGGAAAAATCGCTGAAGAGTACCCGTAATAATAAATTAGATGGCGAAAATTCGTCTTGGTATGAAAATGGTCAAATGAAATCCACAGGTAATTTTAAAGCAGGTAAGGAAGATGGTAATTTTGAGGAATGGTATGAAAATAGTCAATTAAGTACAAAGAAAACTTATGTTGAAGGTGTTTTAACAGGTGAATTCAGCACCTGGTATGAAAATGGTCAAATGCAAAATAAAGGTAGCAACTTAGAAGGCAATAAAGATGGTGCCTATTCGGATTGGTTTGATAGTGGTCAAATGCGCCAAGAAGGTTCATACGTAGACAATGAATTCTATTTAACTACCCGCTGGAATAATGAAGGTGACGTTTTGATAGAAGATGGAAATGGAAAATGGATAGGTAAAAATGCTGAAGGTCGGAAACTTTGGGCTAAGGAATACCAAGATGGCCGTCTCATTTCTGATTGGGAGTACAAGTACGAATACTACGATAGTGGTCAGATAAAAAATGAGAGCAGTTTTCAGGGCGGTCAGGAAGATGGCGAATCTACTACATGGTTTGAAAATGGAGATAAAAGGGAAGAAGGAGTTTGGCAAGAAGGCGAATATCTTATAACCAATCGCTGGAATAAAAATGGCAATCTGATAATCACGAATGGCGAAGGAAGGATTGCCGGTAAGAATATAGAAGGGCTGGTATTATGGGAAAAGGAATTTGTAGGTGGTAAGCTAGAATTCCAGTGGGATAATAAACACGAATATTTCGATAATGGTCAGTTAAAATCAGAGACTGGTTATTCTGAAAATGAAAAACATGGCCGTTATTCAGTATGGTATGAAGATGGACAAATTAAAGAAAATGGTAAAAATAGCTACGGCGTACCCTACAGATTTTATGAATTATGGCTTGAAGACGGACAAAAGCGTGAAGAAGGTATGTGGACTGAAGATGGTGAATACCTGATCCAAAACCGCTGGAATAAAAGTGGCAATGCTATTATCACGAATGGCGCAGGAAGAATAAAAGGTAAGAATAAAGAAGGATTGGTATTATGGGAAAAAGAATATATTGGAGGAAAGCTGGAGTTTCAGTGGGATAATAAACACGAATATTTCGATAATGGTCAGTTAAAATCAGAGACGGGTTATTTTGAAGACAAAAAACATGGATTATATAAAACATGGTTTGAAAATGGACAGTTAAAGGAACAGGGGAAATATCAGCATGATAACCAACATGATGGATATGCAGTGTGGTTCGAAGATGGTCAAAAACGCGAGGATGGCCTGTGGCAGGATGGACAATATTTACTAATGAACCGCTGGTTAAGTAATGGCGGTCAATTGGTAGCAAATGGTACAGGTGGCTGGATAGGTCGAAAAGAAGGATTAGAAGTATGGAAAAAATTCTATGAAGATGGTTTACTGAAAGATGAATGGACATTTGAATACGAATACCACGAAAATGGTGAATTAAAAACCAAAACTGGTTACCAGGGCGGAGCGAAAGATGGAGAATACATTTCCTGGTTTGACAATGGTAAACAAAAAGAAGAAGGGCTTTGGGATGAAGGTGAATTCCTACTCAGAAACCGTTGGTCAAAGAATGGTAGTATTTTATTGGAGAACGGAAATGGCAGCTGGGTAGGCAGAAATGCCAATGGCTTGGAAGTTTGGAAGAGACTCTATGTGGATGGTATTTTATCCAAAGAATGGGATTATGAATATGAATACCATGGCAATGGACAGCTCATGTCTTCAAAAAGGTTTAATAAAAGTATAAATGATGGTCAATTCACAACCTGGTATGAAAGCGGAGAAAAACGATCGGAAGATAATTGGGAAAATGGTAAAAAGGTTGGTAAATGGTTCAGTTGGCACAGCAATGGGCAAGTAGAATCTGAAGGATTTTATATAGATGATCAGAAAGATGGTTTATGGGTATTCTATGATGAAACAGGAACAAAGGTTTCGGAAGGCGTATATGCCGCAGGTGCATTGATCAATAACGACTCTTTGGAATAATTATTATAAAACAATTAAAAAGCCCCGTTATGCGGGGCTTTATTTTATTTTCTTTTTAATGTAACACTTTTTTTGACAGTCATATTTTATATTCATAATCAAATATCATGAAAATGACCAAAGATTTAGATTATCAAAAGCGCTTTGCTTCATTCAGCAATTACGAGCTTTACCAGAATTTGGAGAAAGGGTCGCGGAATGCAATAAAAGATATCGGCATCAAATATCAGCTCACCTACCAGGAATTACGTCAACTAACGGATATGGCAGTTGATTTTGTAATGTGGGATGAACCTAGTATAGGTAAACAGTGGAATTATAAAGAAAAATCTATTCAACACTCTGACCAGATGGCAAAAAAAAAGATCCTTGGATCCATATACAACAATTGGGAAGAATTAAAAGAAAATGCGACCAATTATGATGCCAATGGCAGTAAACGGGAATACAACACCGAAGGTAAAAAACTTAAAACTATCAATGGAGATAATGCTGTATTTGGCATGTGTCCTGTCGCCTCAGAAAAAACAGTCTGTTGCAACCTAAGAACAATTGATGTGGCACAAGGGTGTGGTCTGGGTTGTAGTTACTGTAGTATCCAAACGTTTTATGAAGGCGGAACAATTGCTGTTGAGGAAAATTTGGCTGATAAACTTGCCGCTATAGAGCTCGACCCCAATAAAAATTACCATATTGGTTCAGGACAGTCCTCTGATTCACTGGCCTTGGGTAACAAAAACGGGATTCTAGACACACAATTAGAATTTGCCCGCAATAACCCGAATATTATTCTCGAATTTAAAACCAAGTCAAAAAATGTAAGTCATTTGTTGCAAACAGCAGTGCCAAATAATATTTTTGTTAGCTGGTCACTGAATCCACAGGTATTCATTGATCATGAAGAAGCGCGAACTGCTACTATTGAACAGCGATTGCAAGCGGCCCGCCAACTGGCAGACGCAGGTATATTGGTTGGTTTTCATTTTCATCCTATAGTTTACTACCACGGCTGGAATACTGATTATAATGACTTGATAAATCGTCTAATGGCCATGTTTTCAGCGCGGGAGATTGGGTTGATATCTTTTGGTACGCTGACGTTCATTAAACCGGCGATCAAATCCCTGAGAATGGCTAGTAGGCGCAGCAAAATATTGCAGATGCCGTTTGTAGATGCCGCAGGCAAAAAATCTTATCCAATGGAAACGAAGAAAAAAATATTTTCTGGGGTTTGGGATGCATTCCAACCTTGGTGTGATGAAGTATTTTTCTATTTTTGCATGGAAGATCGTCAAGTTTGGGAATCTGTTTTCGGTCGCTGTTATGAAACAAATGATGATTTTGAACAGGACTTATTTACCAGTGTCTCGAAAAAATTACAAACCATCTCTGAACCCTTAACTTCATGGATAAATTAACTACAATATCTTGGGTTTCGCATTCACCCTAATTAACCATAAAAACAATTTCAATAAATGAGACATGGTGGATCGATCGTTGCTGAAACCTTACAGCAGCATGATGTAGAATTCATATTTACCCTGTGCGGAGGCCATATCTCACCAATTTTGGTGGCCTGCAGGGAAAAAGGCATTCGTGTAGTTGATGTGCGTCATGAGGCAACGGCTGTTTTCGCGGCGGATGCCGTATCGCGTTTATCCCCCGCGATTGGTGTGGCCGCTGTTACAGCGGGTCCAGGACTGACAAATACGCTCACTGCTGTAAAAAATATTCAAATGGCCCAAGTTCCGGTGCTATTACTTGGCGGGGCAACTGCCACTATTTTGAAGGGGCGCGGCAGTTTGCAGGATATTGATCAAATGGCGCTTCTTAGGCCACTTACCAAGCACCAGGTTATCATCAAGAGGGGTAAGGATATTGCTAATGAAATAAATAAGGCAATTATAATCGCGCAATCAGGTGTCCCGGGCCCAGTATTTGTTGAATTACCACTGGACTTATTATATCCGCAGGATCTGGTTCGTGAATTGTATGGATTGAATACGGATGGTCAAAAAATGTCTTGGTGGTTGGAAAAATATTTACAGCGAAATCTAAACCGTATTTTCGCCGGCTTTGAAACGGCGCCAAAACCTGTTCCTGAAATTACATGCCCAATGCCCGTTCCCAGCGATATGCGAAAGGTATCGAAAATGATGTATAATTCGAAAAGA
Source organism: Fidelibacterota bacterium (assembly GCA_004124535.1). Next base: position 24,899 of record SCKQ01000023.1, on the reverse strand, counting down.
CCTGTATTATTAATTGGTAGTCAAACAATGCTGAATGTTACCCAGGTGGATAATTTGGCGCAGAAATTAGCGTCTTTAAATATACCTATGTTTGTTTCAGGTATGGCCAGGGGATTGTTGTCCAATGAGGAATTGAATATTTTCCGCCACCAAAGGAAAAAAGCATTGCAAGAAGCTGATTTGGTTATCTTAGCAGGCGTACCGTGTGATTTCCGGTTGGGATACGGCAGGAAAATTAATCGTAAAGCAGAAATCATATCCATAAACCGCAGTCGTAGTGATCTGTATTTAAATCGGAAGCCTACTTTAGCGATCCAGGCGGATCCAGGTTCTTTTTTTTCAAGTTTGCCTGAAAATAAATCAGGAGATAGGATTGATTCGGATACCTGGATAGATACGCTGCGGGAAAGAGATAAGAAAAGGTTGGACCAAATTCAAGAACAGTCCGAAATAAATACAGATTATGTTAACCCATTGAAATTTTTTACTAAGCTAAATAACCACCTGAAGGATGGTGATATTTTAATTGCAGATGGGGGTGATTTTGTTGCAACTGCATCTTATATCTTGCGACCGAGGTCCAATCTGGGTTGGCTCGACCCGGGTCCTTTTGGAACCCTAGGTGTAGGTGCAGGTTTTATTTTAGGTGGGAAGTTAACTCATCCAGATGCTACAGTATGGGGAATCTATGGTGATGGCGCTTTTGGTTACAGTATGGTGGAATTTGATACTTTTGTGCGCCATAACATTCCCATGATCGCCATTATTGGGAATGATAGTGGCTGGACACAAATTGCCAGAGATCAGGTAGAAATATTCAAGGATCCTGTTGCCACTGAATTGGGCAATACAAAATATCATGAAGTTGTAGCGGCATTGGGTGGGAAAGGATTGCAAATTACGGATAAGAAAGAGATTGATGATGTTTTGAATACGGCAAAAGAATTTGCTGCAACAGGAGAAAGTGTTGCCATAAATGTGAAGATCGGAGAAACGGACTTCAGAAAAGGTTCAATATCGATATGAGAATTAGCACAAAATTTATACTATTAATATTTACTTCCGTACTTGTTGCCCAAGATGCAATAATTATAAATGACGGGAAATATAAGGCTACAATCAACCGGGATAATTGGGGCGTGCCCCATGTCCATGGTCGATCGGATGGAGATGCTGCTTTTGGTCTGGCCTATGCCCATGCGCAGGATGATTTCAAGACAATTCAAAATGTCCTTGTGGCGTCGCGAGGTATGCTTGGTCAATTATATGGCGTGAAATTGAAATCCATTAAGGGATTTTTTGATTTGTTAAAAGGAAAGGGAACAGGTGTAAAAGGCATCGAAAATATTGCCAATGATTATTATGTACATGTTATTGGTATTTGGGATGGTTTAGATAAAAGGTACATTAATGAGGTGCCTGCTGATGTCCGTGATGTATGTGATGGTTATGCCGCTGGTATAAACCTCTATGTCAAGGATAATCCAAAAGCTGCCTACAAAAAACTATATCCAGTACAGGGCATTGATATAGTTGCTGGTTTTATGCATCGTACACCATTATTTTATGGTTTTGGTGGTGTTATTAGAAAACTAATGCGCGCAGAACCACCAACGCTGATCGGTCTCGGCCCGGAAGAGGAAAAAGATCCAATGCAGATGCTGGCCAGCAATGTCATAGCTGTAGCCCCAAAAAGAAGTGCCGATGGATATACACGCTTAATGGTGAATAGCCACCAGCCCTGGAGCGGCCCCGTAGCATGGTATGAAGCACATATTTCCAGTGATGATGGCTGGGACATGGTAGCGGGTCTTTTTCCGGGGTCACCGGTCGGGTTCGTAGGCCATAATCCTGACCTGGGATGGGGCCATACTATTAATGATCCTGATCTTATCGATGTTTACCATCTTACAATTAATCCTGATAATGAAAATCAATACTGGTATGATGGTAATTGGCGTGACCTGGAAGTCAAGAAAACAAAAATTAAAGTTAAAATTCTGGGGCCATTATCCTGGAAAGTGAAAAGAGATTTATACAGGTCTATCCATGGACCGGTCTTGAAAACGGACCACGGGACTTACGCCATTCGGTATGCCTCCATGGGAGATCTCCGACTCATTGAACAATGGTATCGTATGAATCGTGCTCACAACCTGACAGAATTCAAAAAAGCAATGGCCATAAATTCTATTCCAATGTTTAATACTGGTTATGCGGATAAATCAGGCAATATCTATTTTGTTTATAATGCCCGAATACCAAAACGTCATCCTGATCTGGATTGGAGAAGCATAGTCCCGGGCGATACGTCCGTATATTTGTGGACTGAATACCTGCCTTTTGAGGATTTGCCGCAAATCGAAAATCCGCCGGGAGGCTTTATCTATAATTGTAATAATACGCCCTATCTTTGCACCGATGATCCCTCCGATTTTCCCGATCGCCTGCCAGCCTATGCTGGCGTGGATATGCACCAGACAAATCGTGCGCTGAGAGCATTGGAGCTATATGGCCAGGATAAAAGTATTACCCGTGAGGAGTTTCTCAGGTATAAATATGATAAAAAATATTCTCAGGAGTCATTGGTGGTTGAAGTGTTGAGAAAATTTATCAAGGATTCCAAGACCATAAGGAAAGAATTGAAGCCAGGAATAGATTTATTAAATAGCTGGGATTTTTCTGGTGAATTGGAAAATAGGGCTGCGGCACTGGGTTTCTTGACATTTCGTCATGTCGGTTTCAATCCTGAGAAATACACCTACGATTATGATAAAATTGTAGAAAAGTTGGCTGCGGCAGTAGAATTCCTGACCACTAATTATGGTCGTATTGATGTACCGTTGGGAGAGGTGCAGCGTTTGCGTCATGGTACGGCAGACCTTCCTCTAGCTGGTGGTCCAGATATGCTCCGGGCCATTTACACAAAAAATGATGAAAATATCATGAAAGGTGTGGCTGGTGATTGCTATATACAATTTGTTGAATGGGATGCAAACGGTAATGTCCGTGCAGAAAGTATCCACCAGTTTGGTGCCAGTACGAGTGTTGAATCCTCTACGCATTATGATGACCAGGCCGAACTATTTTCCAAAGAAATAATGAAACCTATCAGACCCTAATATATATGCTTCTTTAACTATGACCAGCTCCAATAATCAAGTTCGATTACTGGATGGTGCGATGGGTACGGAGCTGATGCGTGTCGGACTTGATTTACCATTACCGATTTGGTCTGGTGACATAAATCTCACCCACCCTGACTATGTACGAAAAATACATAAAGCATATTTAACAGGTGGTGCAGATATTTTAACAACGAACACTTTTCGTACCACCCCAAGAGCATATAGAAATAATAGATATGCAGAGCATGAAGCGAGACTGAGATCCCATGAAAGTCTTGAAATGGCAGTGAAATTGGCCAGACAAGCTGCAGGAGATGGTATTATTGTTGCTGGATCTATTGCGCCTCTGGAAGATTGCTATGAACCTGAACTATTTCCGGGTGTTGAATTTGCGCAAAGAGAATTCAGAGAACTTGCCATTTGGTTGCAGGATGCTGGTGTAGATGCCCTGTTGTTTGAAACAATGGGCTGCTGGCCGGAAATAAAGACTGCGTTATCTGTGACGGGGGATCTACAAATACCACGCTGGTTAAGTCTGATTTTGAAAAATGGCAATGCATTACTTGATGGGACTGATTTAACAAATGTTCTCCCTGACATAAAAGACTACGGGATTGAAATGGTATTATTGAACTGCAACCTGTGTAGTATAACAGCGCAGGCTGTTGATGTACTTTTGACGAATTGGAAAGGTCTCTGGGGTGTTTATCCAAATGTAGGTGCGGCAATGCCAACCAAGGAAGGGGTCATTGAGGAAAAGTTAACCATTGAAGAATTTGCCAATGAAATCAACAAATATCTTACTTCTGGCGCCAATGTGGTCGGTGCCTGCTGCGGATCAAACCCTGATTATATCAGCGCAGCAAGAAAGGCGATTGATTTAGCAACTGAAAATTGACATTTTGATTCCGGTATACATAATTTTTGTTTAATTTATTAGATTCAGTCTATGCCTCGGATAAAATTTTTCGTACTTACTATTTCGCTATTTTCTTTACTGTTTTATCCCTCTTGTAATGGTAATGGAGAATCCTCTACAGAAGCCAACGTGACATTCAGAGTTGATATGGGCAACGAAACTGTATCCACTAATGGTGTACATATTGCCGGCACAATGGAATCCCCCAATGGTTCTATTGAAGAAATGTTGGATTCAAATGATGATGGCGTATATGAAGTAACACTTTCCTGTGCCATCGGAGATACAGTCCAATATATTTATCTAAATAGTAATGTTCTGGGTGGGAATGCAGAAGTAATAGATACTTTACCTTGCGCCTTATCTGGTACAGGTAATCGCTGGTTGGAAATACCTGATAATGATTCTTTAATTCTGGATATAGTATGCTACAACAGTTGTTCACCCTGCGTGGATACCACCGGCGGCACAACAGCGTCTTTAGAGGATCTTTACTTATTCAAGGGTTTATGGGAATTAAAAGATGAGTGTACCTGGTTAGATACTATCGGGTTTACAATAGATACTACCTCAGGTGACACAATAATAACATGGGATATTGTTGATAGGGGAACAGACCATGATTCCGCATTAATATTTTTTCCTGATGCCGGGGCTTACTTTACTTTCGGAGATTGGGAAGGAAAATGTGATGGTGTACCCTATTATCCTAATGAGGGTACTTCCTGTTTTTTCACTCATACCTTTAATATAGAAATTGATTCATCTGGTGAATTTTATTCTTACTCTTTTATGAATGAAGAAAATGATTCCTTTCTTGTTTATTTCACTTTGGAATTAGGTGTTGACTCGCTTAATCATTTTATTTACGACCCAAATATCTTAACAATCAATTACTTTATTCCTCCCGCCTATAGTTTTGCTTCAAAGACTGAAGTTTATGATAAGATTAATGATGATTTTGATAACATACCTGATAATATACCGGATTTTACACCTGTATGTTCTGGGTCGGGCCAGTATCTAGGTTCGCTTTTCCCTCAATTTCAAAGCAGATAAAAGGATTGAGTAAAACAACATTTTCTAGGCGTGAATTTGTGCATTCAGCCGCTGTATTTAGTGCAATGGTGCTCCCTGGTGTCGGCCGAATTCATGCACGACCATTTTCAACGATTGATCCTAATGATTATGTTGGACGAATTTGTTATAATGAAAATCCGCTTGGTCCATCTCCCTTGGCTTTAGCAGCGCTACGAGATGAAGCAGCCTTGACGCACCGCTATCCAGATTGGTTAAATAGTAATGTGGAAAATGCAGTGGCTGATAATTTTGATTTAAATCAGGACAATGTGTGTGTGGGTGCAGGGGCGACCGAAATGATCCAAAAAGTTGCTGATGCTTTCCTGGGACCAGGAGATGAAGTCATTACAGCTACACCTTCTTATACACAAATAGCGAATGAGGCGATTGCAAATGGTGCTACGGTTGTATATGTACCTGTGGATGAAAATTACATTATTGATCTGGATGGAATTCTGAGTGCTATTACAAATAATACAACATTAATATCATTGGTAAATCCCAATAATCCTTTGGCCAGAATAATCAATAAGGATGATATGGCTTCATTCTTAGCTGAGGTACCTGATGGGGTGGTTGTGTGTGTTGATGAAGCCTATCATGAATATGTCCAGACAACAAACTATGAAAGTTGTGTGCCCTATATAGATCAGGGTATTGCCATCGTAATTATACGCACATTATCAAAAGCGTACGGATTGGCTGGGGCAAGAGTGGGTTACACACTGGCATCAACTGAACTAACTGACGAAATAAGCGATACGCAACTTTATGCTACTGTGAGCCGGGCAACTCAGGCTGCTGCTATTGCTGGTTTGGATGATTTGGATCATATCAGTGATACTGTTTCTCTTAATATCAATGCGAAAACGATTTTATACACTGGTTTCACCGACTTGGGACTGCAATATATTCCATCAGAGACCAATTATATCATGGTAGATACGGGCACGGACGCTGGCGCTGTTCTGAATGCACTTGCAGATTCCGGTTATCAGGTTAGGACTGGTTGGGATATGCCTCAGCATTTGCGTGTATCTACTGGCACTGTAGATGAAATGAATGGATTTTTAACTGCCCTGGCCGCTGCATTGGATTTACAGACCACTGTTAATAATATTCAACCTGCGATTTTCGGATTGCATACAGTATATCCAAATCCATTTAATTCTAGTTGTACGATCAAATTTTCTACTTTGAGTGATGAAAAAGTATCCTTGGTTATCTATGATACACTTGGTCGAAAAATTAAAACCATAGTAAGCGGTACCATTGGTATTGGTAGCCATACTTTAACGTGGGATGGAAAGAATGTATTTGGCAAGCCAGTAGCATCTGGCATTTATATATGTAACTTGATCCAGGGTGAATTAGCGGCTAGTAAACGGATTCAGTTACTGAAATAGCACTAACTAAGAGCATTCTGAAACCTAGTGAATTATAATATAAAACTAATAGTTATTTACCTAGCGTTGTTTTCTAATTATGGCTGTGATCGTTTGAACCTTGAGCGAGCCACAGCCCAGGACGTACTTGCTGCTGCACAGGAAGAGAAGGGAAAAAAAGCGGTTTTGATTAATGTATGGGCAACATGGTGAAGTCCCTGTATGGCGGAGTTTCCGTTTGTTCATAGTTTAGGCAAGAAATACAATCAAGACCTGAAGGTAATTTTTGTAAGTGCCGATTGGCTTGAAGAGGAAAAACAAGTAAAAGATTTTCTGAAATCGATGGATGTGAGTGGTCAATCTTATATTAAGGACCAACCTGGGGAAGAATTTATCAATGGTTTTCATAGGGAATGGACTGGCAGTCTGCCCTTTACAATTGTGTTTGGTAAATTATCAGGATCAATAGTAGATTATTGGGAAAATTCAAAACATGAAAAGCACTTCATTGAAACGGTAGAAAAAGCAATAAATTTATAGGAGTCATCATGAAAAAGTTAATTTTTGTAGTCACATTATTACTTTGCTTTGGTATTCAAGCAGAAGAATTAGATCTCGGTTCTGACTTACCGCTGGGAGATGTAAAAATGATGGATATTAGCGGAAAGAAAGTATCATTAGGCGAAGCAAAGGGAGAGAATGGCCTTTTGGTTATTTTTTCCTGCAATACCTGCCCATGGGTTATTAAATGGGAAGATCGCTATGTTGAACTAGCTAAGAAATATCAGTCTAAAGGTGTGGGTATGATTGCGTTGAATTCTAACGAAACAACTTTTGGCTCCGTGGATAGCATGGATAAAATGAAAGCGCATGCTAAGGACAAAGGATATAATTTTTATTATGCCATGGATAGCGGTGCGAAACTGGCGCGAGAATTTGGTGCTACCAGGACACCCCATGTCTACTTATTCAATGCAGAGGACCAACTGGTTTATCGCGGTGCAATCGATGATAATGCCAAAAAACCACATAAAGTGAAAAAACCATATGTCGCCGATGCTATCGATGCGATGCTGACCGGCAGTACAATAAAATATGCATCAACAAAAGCGTTGGGTTGCGGGATAAAGTTCAAAGACTAAGTGAGTAAAACCTGAAATTTTATTTCAGGTACAGCATTTTACCATCAGTTATGGTTTTACCCGTTTCAATTTGATATATATACATTCCGGAAGATAATCCCGCGGCCCTCTGGTTTCTCGGTGACCAGTGCAAATTTTGACGCCCAGCTTGCTGTAATCCCAGATCGAATCCTGATACCAGTCGACCGGTTAAATCAAAGATATTTATGGATACATTACCTGGTTTTGACAAAGTATAAATGATGTTTGTGGATCCGTTAAATGGATTTGGGTAGGCTTTAACCAATTGTATTTCTGGAGTGATAATGTTCTCTCCAGGTTTAATACTTACATTTTCTCCAGCCAAGAGCATTTCTATTACAGCGATCATGTATTCTGTATCAATTTCGTTATTTACGTAATACACATTTCCATCTGTCCCGATTATAAAATCCCGTGGGTAGGGTGAGCCCTGGTTTGGAATATAATACTGATCATAAATAACACCTGTACCGATACCAGGCCCACTACGCGTATCCTTTAAAATAGGAAAGGTGAGGCCATTATCAATCACAAATTGGCTGATCTGCCCTTCATTAACTGCAGTTATACCGATGAGGGTGACAACATCGTCACTGTATTCCTGCCAAATTGAAACTTCCAGGTCCGATAACTCCGGACTGCATACAGGTCAGCCAGGAGAAAAGAAGGCAATAACCACAATTTCACCAGCACTTGACCAATGCTGATTGAGGTTAAAATTCCCCGTTCCGTTGGCTGCAATGGGCAGGGTAAAGTCTGGTGCAGTCATACCAATATTTACGCCATCATAATTGCCCAAAATATCGCAAGATAATTGAGATTCGTCAGGGTCATTTGATGGAATGTTATACACGCCCGTGGCGTTTTGGCCAGACTTTGTGTAAATGATATCAACTACAATTGAATCTCCAGCGGCTAATGTGTTTAGTTCAGTTGAAGTAGAGAAATCTGCATGGGAAAAATAGTCGTAATCAAACACAAGTAATTCGCTGCCATTATTAGTTAAGTAAAGCAGCATAGTATCTTGTTCTCCGATATTTATTTCCGGAAAACTGATATCGTGGGAACTAAGGTCCAGGTCTGGTCCGGAAATGGATCCGTATTCCAGCACCTGTAAATGACGCCATTCTGCGGAATAAATGACATTACCTTTGGTATTGATGGCCATTGTGCGATATCCGGTATTTTTATAACCAACCAGTTCGATTTCACTGCCATTGTATTCTAGGATTTTTACATCCAGCCATTCAGAAACGGCAATCTTGCCATTAAAGAGGGCGATTCTATTGGCGAAGCCAGCACTATTATAGGTGGCCAGTAATTGTGGATCGGAAGGGTCCGAAAGATCATAGCGGGCAATACCGTCACTACCCATTGCTACGTTTAGATGATCTCCATCCAGGGCCATATCCTTTGTTGCTCCTTCTGTAAACACATCCGCTATTGTAATTGGATTAGAGAGGTCGGCGATATTCATAATCTTAAAACCAAATTCACCATCCATGATAATCAGCAAAGAATCAAAAAAGGCTGTACCCCAGGCATTTTCCGTATTAATCTGGCCATAATAGGTGGGTAACTCAGGTGAACTGATATTGAAAAGAATTACACCATGTTCATGGGCGGCAGCATATAGAATTGAATCACGAACCGTTAGTCCATCATAGCTGTAGTTTGAACCAGCTGGTTGAGTAACCATGTCAATATATTGGGGGTTGGAGGGGTCCGAAATATTAACGATTGCAATACCCCGTTGCCGGGAAGATAAATAAAGTATGGTATCAGAAATTGCAGCGATAAAGTTCGGCAAGGCCCGATTTTGGTTACCAAAAGGTATTTCCAGGTTGGCAAGATGAATAGGATTCAACGAATCGGATATATCATAGAATTCTGTCCCGTTCAGATTGCCCGTAATAATCATGGTATTCCCGGAGAATTTTACATCCAGCAGTTCCCTGTTCTGCGGGTCATACCTGCCGTGCACTATGAGGTTTTTACCAGCAATAGAAGAAAGGATGATGAAAATAGGTAAAAGAATTTGGAAGAAGTCTCTGCCCATAGTCTAATTTATCCATATTTGTGTAAGTTCTCCGGTGCAAATTGTTTAGAGCAATATTTTTTAAAGTGTAAAAGATGCGTTTTTTGGTTAAACAACTATTATCTGCGAGTTTAGTTATATTTTTTTGTTCCTGTGATATTGGGAAGGATACGGATCAGTTACCAGATCAGACATTTATTTATGTTCTGGGTGTTGCCCAGGATGGCGGATATCCACAAGCAGGTTGTTTGAAGAAATGTTGTATTGGTCCTAAAAAATACCCTGAACTGCGCCGCTGGGTCTCATCGATTGCAATTGTAGATAATGCTAAAAATAGATGCTGGATCTTTGATGCAACTCCTGATTTTCGTGAGCAGCTACAAATGATCAATGATGTTACGGCCAGTGAAAATCCGGTTAATATTGCCGGTATTTTTTTGACCCATGCTCATGTTGGTCATTATACGGGTTTAGCTCATTTAGGGCTTGAAGTTATGGGGGCTAATAAAATACCTGTTTACGCCATGCCGCGAATGATGAATTTCCTTACAGATAATGGTCCCTGGAGTCAATTAGTAACGAAGAAGAACATTAATGTTGAACTACTGCAGGATGGGGTTATTATAAATATTAACGATCAAATTAAAATCACACCATTTTTGGTACCGCACCGCGATGAATATTCTGAAACTGTCGGTTTTCATATATCGGGACCAAATAAATCAGTACTGTTTATTCCGGATATTGATAAATGGGAGCTCTGGCAAAAAGACATCGTTGCGGAAATAGAAAGAAATGACTATTTATTTTTGGATGCTACATTTTTTGATGGGACTGAATTGCCAGGAAGGAATATGAGCCAAATCCCGCACCCATTCGTTGTTGAAAGTATGCAATTATTCGCAAATTTATCTATAAAGGAAAAGCAGAAAATTCATTTTATTCATTTCAATCATACCAATCCATTGTACCAGCCTGGAAGTAATGCCAGGAAGGTACTTAATAATGCTGGTTTTCAGGTGGCCGAACAAGGAAAGATCATTAATTTTTAATAATATTAATACTCAAAAAGGAAAATCATGACAGATATGAACGGAAAAGTTTGCCTGGTCACAGGAGCGACAGATGGCATCGGTAAAGTATCGGCTAGGGTTTTGGCTGAGAAGGGTGCCAAGGTAATTATTGTTGGGCGAAACCCCGAAAAATCAGCAACCGTTCTGGCTGAATTAAAATCCAGTAGTGGGAATGAAAATATCGATTTACTTATGGCTGACCTGGCAGTCATGCAGGAAGTGCGCGATCTCGCTGAACAGGTAATCAGCCACTATGATCGTTTGGATATACTGTTAAATAATGCAGGCGGATATTTTGCCAAACATGAACTAACTAGTGATGGCCTGGAAAGGACCTTTGCCCTTAATCATATGAGCTATTTTTTACTTACAAATAAATTAATGGAATTACTGAAGTCCAGTGCTCCGGCGCGGATCGTAAATGTATCATCTGATGCCCATTATGGTGTAGATATGGATTTTGAAAATCTGAATGGTGAGCAAGAATATAAAGCTTGGAAAGCATACCAAAAATCCAAGCTGGCGAATGTTTTATTCACCTATGAATTGTTGAAAAAGGTACCAGCAGACATAACAGTTAATTGTCTGCACCCCGGATTTGTGGCCACAAATTTTGGGCACAATATCGGTGGGTTTTTTGGTCCAGTATTAAAGATTGCCCAACGGATTTCTGCTATTGATCCGGAAGAGGGGGCAAAAACCAGTATCTTTCTTTGTTCTGCGCCTGAGGTCAAGGGAGTTTCTGGTAAGTATTTCTATAAATGCCAACCAAAGACCAGCTCCCGGGAATCCAGAAATATGGATACTGGAAAGAGATTATGGCAGATCAGCTCTGATATAGCTTCAACTTGATTATTTGAAATTATGGGGATACAATTAAAACGAAATCTGGATCTATTCTGAATTATTCTAACCAACTATTTATTTTACTGCTAACACTGTCAATTTCTATGCTGAATGCCAAAGGAAAAACCAGAAATGTCATTTTTATTACGTTTGATGGACTGCGTTGGGAGGAAGTCTTTTATGGTGCGGACAGTTTGCTGATTAATAATGATGAGTATACAAAAGAACGTAACCAAATACTGGAAGATTACTGGGCTGATACACCGCAGACTCGTAGAGAAAAATTAATGCCATTTTTCTGGAGTACAATCAACACCGAGGGGCAAATATACGGGAACGTGCGGAAGGGTGGTGCAGTTACACTTGCGAACCCTCACGGGTTTTCATATCCTGGTTTCAGTGAAATGCTGGTGGGTTATGTGGATTCAACCCGGGACAGCAACGATCGAGAAAATAATCCTAATGTAACCATTCTCGAATATGTCCATAACCAGCCTGGTTTTCGCGGGAAGGTGGCAGCTTTCTGTTCCTGGGATGTTTTTGATTTTATCATTAACGAAGAAAGGTCTGGTATCTTGGTAAATTCAGGCATGGAACCATTCGAGGGCAAATATAATGGACCGAAAATCGGATTATTAAATGAAATAATGTTCCAGATCCCTGTACCCTGGAAAAGTGTACGGTATGACGCCATCACCCATCACTTTGCCATGGATTATCTGAAGCAGCACAAGCCAAAACTATTATATATTGCTTATGATGAGACGGATGAGTATGCACATGAAGGAAAATATGATCAATATCTTATTGCAACGAATCTTTTGGATGAATACATAGCTGAATTGTGGAACTGGACACAAAAGAATTATCATTATAAAAATAAGACCACCATATTAATTACCACCGACCATGGCCGCGGTCATGAGACGATCGATGCCTGGAGAAATCATGGTAGTTTGGTTACGGGCGCAGAACACGTCTGGATGGCAGTTCTTGGACCGGATACACCACCCATGGGTGAAGTATTAGATAATGAACCAATGACAAGCAGCCAGGTCGCAGCAACCATTGGTGCATTCTTGGGCTTTGAATACAGCAATGAACAGCCTGTTGGTCCGGTGATGAATAGTATGTTTTACGATACAAAGCGATAATAATGCAATCAAGAAGGAACAGGTAAAAAAATGAAGTATCGCAATCTTGGTAAATCAGGATTAAAGGTTAGTGAGCTTTCTTATGGTTCTTGGGTCACATTCTCTTTTCAATTGGACACGTCTCTGGCCGCGGAAATGCTGAAAATCGCCTACGATTCCGGTGTCAATTTCTTCGATAATGCTGAAGCCTATGCCAATGGTGAATCAGAGATTATAATGGGGGAAGCATTGAAAACACTCGGTTTTACCCGTGATACCTATTGTGTATCCAGTAAAGCTTTCTGGGGCGGACAGCTGCCAACCCAGCGGGGACTGAGCGCTAAACATTTAACGGATGCCTGCAATGCAGCACTGCAGCGTTTGCAGGTCGATTATGTAGATCTGTTCTTTTGTCACCGACCGGACCCGGAAACACCGATTGAGGAAACTGTACGGGCGATGCATGCATTGGTCATTCAGGGTAAGATCATATACTGGGGAACATCCGAATGGGAAGCTGCACAAATTGAGGAAGCTTACCAGGTCGCGGAAAAACATTATCTCACGCCTCCGACCATGGAACAACCAGAGTATAACATGTTTAATCGGTCGAAGCTGGAAAAAGAATATCTAGATTTATTTAACAAAAGGGGTATTGGTACTACAACCTGGTCGCCGTTGGCTTCTGGATTATTAACTGGAAAATACAAAAATGGTATTCTAGGAGACACACGCATGAATCTGAGCGGTTACGAGTTTTTGCGTGAGCGGCTGGAAAGTGAGGTAGGTCGTGCTATGGTTGATAAGGCGAACCAATTACAGCAATTAGCAGATACCGCAGGCATACCGCTGGTCAATATGGCTTTGGGCTGGTGCTTACAGAATAAACATGTAAGTACTGTGATCCTGGGCGCTTCGAAGCCAGAACAGTTAAAGCAAAATTTGAAGACTTTGGATTATGTAGACCAGTTTGACGATTCACTGATGCAGCAAATTGATAAAATAATATCTAATCAAGAATAGAAAAATATAATCTAGCCCTGAATCCCTTCGACACTTTCTTCAAGTGACCGTGCTTGGCTGAGGAAATCATCGACTGTCATCTCTTTTAAAAATACCAGCCCATGAGTCGCCCGGAGGTGGGGGTGTTCATTCTGATACCAGAAATCCTTGCCCAGGGCCAGTTCCATTGTGGCGTGCTGTTCTACCCATATTTTTTGGGTCAGATCGCAGAAGGGACCATCCAATTCGTAGCTAGGGAATGAGGCTTCTTTCTGACTGAGATAGCAGGTCATAAATGTATCCCGCAGTACAGCCATTGAATTCAGGGAAACTGGAAACATGAGGTTTGCTTCAGCTGGATCAAAACGATACCAGACATTGCGGTATCCCCAGATGCGTACATTAGATAAATCCTTTTCTTTTTCCCAAATACGAATGGCTTCCGCGATGGCCTGCAATACTTTATAGTGTGTATCAGGGCCACTGCCTTCAGGATCAAGTGCCAGAGTAATAATATCAGGGTTTGTTTGCTTGATCAAATTCAAGATCGGTTCCACATCGCGTCCCCGCTCTGGAATCTCAGTGAATATATCACCAGTGTAAAATCCCAAACGTAGATGGTGAATGTCCTCCATCCGTACACCATAATGGGCCCAGGCCAACTCTTCCTCGAATTCCCGCAGCATGCCTTTTAGACGCTGAATATCTGGTGGATTTTTTTCCCCATCATAGCAGCCAGATAAATATTCGAGGATTTGATCGATCTTTTTAGCCAGTTCTTGTTTGGATTTTAGTTCGTAGATACTGACCAAGGATCGCACTGTGCGGTGGCAAAGTCCACGAATCTGTCCATTAAAATTTTGTGCGGCAACCTTATCCAAATAATGGTAAACATCTTTACCTTTTTTTAACTGAAATCCCTTTTCGAAAAAATCGGGGTAATCCGTCATTTGGATCTTGCCGACTTGCAGTAGTTCAAGCGTTTTTTTCAATATACTGGAAATGTAACTGTTTGTAACAGAAGTAAACCCAGAGGTCATAACAGCAAAATAATTTTTATTCTCTGCTGAACGAACAAGGTGGGTTACCAGTGGTGAATAGCCTAATAGTATATCGTCATGATGGGGCCCAGTGTGCAATATGGCTTTGTTATTGGGTAGACTGGCCAATTTTTGGATTTTCCCTTTCAACGAATCCAAAACTGTATCTAGGGTAGTTCCATTTAAGTTAGGAATCGCAGCGGTAACAGGATCATTGGTTAGATCATCCAGAGTGAGATGGTGCCCGAACTTGTTCAATTTTTTACATAACTGGACCACCGCCCGTTCCGTGTGTACTGGCGTCCAGGCTGCCGGACTGATTTGCATGTCATCCAACAATACTGCGGCCCCTTTGGTAAGATAAAAACGACTGCCGGACACACGCTGCAGTACTGTAGCGGGATAATTTATATCCGGGTTACTTTCCAGGGAATCTTTTACAATTTTTGCTTTTGCTTCACCCGCCGCGAAAATGATAGCTGTTACGTCAGGATTACTGGTAATGGTGGATAGACCAATAGTGAGGGCCAGTCGGTTGCGGGATATCTCAATACCACCCAGATCTACGGCAGATGCAGCCTGAGTTTCGAAGTTTGTTTCCAGAATTCGGGTAGTAGAATTATGGTCCGAGCCACGCACATTGAAGGCAATGTGGCCATCGGGACCGATCCCGCCGAGAAAAAATCCAATGCCGCCCAGTTCTTGAATCCGATTCTCGTATTCACTACACCATTGATCCACGGCAAAGATGGTCTTTTTTTGACGTTTCTCGATGTCGGATTTTGGTTCACGGAGACGCAGGGAAAGATCGATTATGAAATTGGGGAAAATATCTTGCTGTAAATATCTGCTAGGGCGGGGGATTTCCGCACAGTTGATCAACAGACAATTTTTCGGATCCAGGCCAAATCCGTTGACATAAAACTTCTGCACATAATTGAACATGCTATTATGCTGCTGTGGATCGATCGGGTAGAATTCGTCGATTTGCACAAATCGCAGTTGGTGCAAATCAGGTTTGTCAGAAATACTTAAGCCATGCTCTCGGCGCAATTTTTCTATTTTGGTGTCGTTCCAATTAGCAAGGATTTGCTGGGTCCACTTGATAAAGTATTCTGGAGTTTTTCCTGTTGGTAAACTGATCACACCTTGGGGATTGTCCGCCGTCCATTCAAGGAACCGGAGTGCAGTCAGCAACCCCAGGTCGGGCACATTTTTGACTACAATATGGGGAACTGGCGTAGTGGGTTCTGCAAGATTGGACCTTTCAAAAAAGCAGTTTTCAACCTGCGAAAAATGAGATATCAAGATTAATCCTTATAAATGGTTGAACAAAATTACATTTAATTTTTCCATTGATGTAGTTGTCAGTTAAAAAACCACCATTAATAGGCTATCCAGATAGGGGAAAAATTTTAACCTTTTATAGCTTTGCGAGTCATTAATCACGATCCATATATAAAAACAGTAATTAAATTAATGTACTTATTTATTTAATTAGGATATGTTCAGGCAAGCACGTAGAATTGTAACGGAAGATATTTAAAGAGGATCCATCAATATGAAAGCGTATTTCACAAGTATAAAATTCATTGTAATGCTATCAATGATCACTTCCTTCAGTTTTGGGACGGATCAGCTGGATGAAGTTATTGCTGAGGAAGAGGGCAACATTGCCTATCGAAACAGTATTGACTTTGATACTAGGACGACGAAAATCTGGTGGGATAGCGCCTGGCATAATAAATGGCAATGGCTGAAATCGTATGATGACAGCGGTTTTTTAACGGAGTCTGAATTTTACAAATTCAGGGACGAAGAATGGTTAGTGCGCGCTAATATATCTTATACCAATAATGATAATGGCGCACCTACTTCAAGTATTAAACAGGTATACTGGGATGGATCCTGGTACAATCGTTCCTTGCATGAATACGACTATAACGACGGCGGTGACCTGACCCAAAAAACGCGACTGAAGTGGCATGGTGATTCCTGGCATAATCGCTCCCAGACCGAATTACAATACGAAGGCGGGTTATGCGTGAATAATACCTACTACCGTTGGGAAGACAGTACCTGGACCAATCGTTATTTACAGGAAATTTCATATAATGATAGTGACGAGAGAGATGTAAAAGTGGGATATAAATGGACCGATAGTAGCTGGACTGAACGGCACAAGACTGAATATTCTTATGATGATAACGGTGATCTATCTCAAAAAATGTTTTATAAATGGACCGATGCCAGTTGGGTGACTAGAGCTAGGCTAACTGTCAGTCGCGATGATGCTCATAACCCTGTAGAAATTCTTTTGGAAAAAGTGGACAGTGCCGATGCGTGGAATAATGTCGCCTTGCGGGAGAATGCATTTTCTGGTGATGGGATGGTCGTGGAAACAGTCTCGTCCAGGTGGCGTAATGATGAGTGGCGCCCTCGAAAACGTAATGAATATACTTATGTCAATGGGCCAGGAAGATCGATCCTGAGTATTGCTGCACCTGCAACTTTGCCAGACCAAATATCCCTCTCACAGAATTATCCCAACCCCTTTAATCCGATAACAACTTTCAGCTATGAACTACCGAAGGCGGAATTTGTGACGATCGCTGTTTTTGATATGCGGGGTGACAGAGTTGCTACGCTGGTGAATGAACGGCAGGATCCTGGAGTCAGATCATATCGCTGGAATGCTACCAATGATAATGGGCATGGTGTTGCTGCTGGTGTTTATATCTACACCATTCAAGCAGGAAATTTTCGGCAGTCCAAAAAGATGATTTTATTGAAATAAAATTAACCGACCATTTGGATATAAAAACCCCGCCCATTGGCGGGGTTTTTTGTTTATAGACATTTAGACTGGTGGGGTGTAATATTGTTTTATTGGAATAATTCATTTTAGGCTAATAATTTGTTGAAACACCGGTAAACAGACACTGCGGAAATGAACTTTTACATAACATCCCTTTTCTTTGCGATTCCCACCTTTATGGCACTTATTCTCGTTGAAGCGATAGCCGCCAAGCGCAAAGGGGTAGAGATCAATCATTCAGCAGATGTTATCTCAAGTTTGAGCTCCGGGATCACAAATACGATTCGTGATGGTGTAAAATTCAGCTTTGCCATCATCAGCTATTCCTGGCTGGTCGATCATATGACCGTCTATAAACTGGAACCAGTCTGGCTTGCTGTAGTTATCGCTTTTGTGGTCGAGGATTTTTCAGGGTACTGGATGCATCGATTGAATCATCGCGTCAATATTTTTTGGAACAGGCATATCATTCATCACAGCAGCGAGGAATTTAACCTTTCCTGTGCTCTGCGCCAGTCAATTTCAAATACGTTACGCTTTGCTGCAATTTTTATGATACCTGCAGCTCTACTTGGTATTCCCACCAAAATTTTTGCAATTTTAGGACCCCTGCACCTTTTTATGCAGTTCTGGTACCACACGCAACTGATCGGTAAACTGGGCTTACTTGAATATATCCTGGTTACGCCGTCTCATCACCGGGTCCACCACGCAATCAACCCTGAATATATAGATAGAAACTACAGTCAGATTTTAATATTCTGGGATAAGCTGTTTGGGACCTTCCAGCCTGAGCTTGATGATGTAAAACCAGTATATGGAACGCTCAAGCCGGCCCAGACCTGGAATCCGGTTATCATTAACTTTAAGGTTTTGTGGCAATTGATCAAAGATGCGTGGCACACGGAACGAATCCTTGATAAGCTACGGATCTGGTTTATGCCCACCGGCTGGCGGCCGGCGGATGTCAAAGAAAAGTACCCCCTGCAAGAGGTTACAAATCCAGAAAAACAAATAAAGTACAAAACCGAAAATTCGGTTCTTTTGGTTGCCAATTCATGGGTACAGCTTAATATAACGATCATATTGATGTTTCATATGTTCACAATCATCCCCCGCTTTAGCGCCACAATGAATTATCTATACGCCATCATGCTCATTGTTAACGTATTCTCATTCACATCTACGTTAGATCATCGTAACTATGCATTGGTAGCGGAGTCTGTAAAGTTAAGTTTGGGATTCAGCCTACTTTATTTTCAAAATTACAGCTGGTTTGGTTTAAGTGGTTTTTATGTTTATGGACTTATATTCTATTTCATTATATCATTTTTGCTGACATATTATTTTCAAAATGAAATAAAAATCGGTTCGCCCCGTCCGGATCCGGCGTAAGTATAGGTTCGTTAAAATTCAGAGGTAGGAGGAAGGACTACCTGTAGGGAGTTACATTATGTTTAGATTAATCGAACAGGTTCATTTCCCAGAATAAGCTTACCGCATTAGTATAATAGTCGCGGTTGAATTTTTTTCGAAAACCATGGCCTTCGTCCATAGCTACCATATACCACACATCTCCTCCATTATTTCGAATCACATCTCGCATTTGTTACGCTTCAGTTACGGGAACCCGGGGATCATTATACCCCTGTACAATGAAAAGTGGTTTCGTGGTCTTCTGGGCACTATTGTTCGGTGAGATCTTTTCCAGGAACGCATTCATTTCCGGATCACGCTCATCACCGTATTCTGCCCTCCTCAAATTTCGCCGGTATTCTTTAGTGTTTTTTAAAAAAGTAACGAAATTTGAAATTCCTACTACATCCACAGCGCATTTTAGTCGGTCGTTGAAATGTGTCATGGAAGCTAACACCATATAGCCACCATAGGAACCACCATAGACAGCTATTCTGTCATTATCTAGATCAGGTTGGGTCTCAATCCAATCTAAAAATGATCCAATATCCATGACTGAATTCTCTCGCTTAAAGCCATTATCCAGCTGAACATATGATTTCCCATACCCAGCAGACCCACGAACATTTGTGGCCAGTACTGCCGCACCCAATTCGTTGATCCAGTATTGAAAGGTGGAAATAAATCCTGGTCGAAACTGACTTTCGGGACCGCCATGGATATAAATGATCACGGGAAAAGGCCCTTTGCCTTCCGGTTTATAGATGAATCCCGGTACAGTAAATCCATCGAATGAGTCTACATGGATCAGTTGGGGTTCAACAAAATTTTCAGTATTCAGGCCCCCAACTTCGCTTTCGGTCCATTTTGTGAGTAGTTTTTTTCGGATATCTAATACATAAACATCCCCGGGAGTCTTTGGCGTGTTAAGCGTCAGTGCCAATTTTTTTCCATTGGGGTGGAATTCGAGTCCACCCATTAACCCTACAGGCAAATCAGGAATTGGAACTTCTTTGAACCGATCTGTACGAAATATCCTTAATCTGGATACAGCATCCTCATTAGTTGTAAGGGCCAGGTAGCGGCCATCTTCAGATAGATCTAAACCGGACACATCCCATGGAATGTTTCCCGTTAATATGGTGTGCGCACCAGATTTGATATCGTAATAGCGTAAATGTCGAAAATCTGTGTCTTCATCCGATGTATAGTAGATTCCTTTACCATCTTTACTGAATAGTGCTCCACCGTAGCTGATTTTCTTTTCTTTTGAATTGAAAGGCTCTAACTCACCGCTTTCAGTATCTACGATATGGATGTAAGATTCGTTAATAGAAACATATTTAATAACTAGAACCTTCTCATCTTTTTTCGACCAGTCCATAGCTCCCCAATAGCCTGGTTCCTGAACCAATGGTGTATGGATGCCAGAAAGATCGCCAACGAAAATATTCATATCAACACCATTGCCCATATTTGAAGTAAATGTGAAACGTTTGCCATCACTTGACCATGGGCCTATGCTATTTCTTGATTGGCCATCGGTTAATAGGGTAGACGATCCCGAATTCAAATCAAAATAATAAATCTGGTAATATTCATTGCCGCCTGTATCTTTGGTAAATAGAAAGCCGTTCCGGGTTGGGTCAGGGCAATATATCCCGCCTCTAACCGGCTCATTAAAAAATGTAATCTGGTTCCTCGATCCAAGAGGTTCGGTGACAGTATGTAGCTGGGTAGTTTCTGCGAATCGAGTACCAATGATCATACCTTTTCCATTCGGATTCCAAGACCGGAATGAGGCTGATCTTGTATTTCGGTATTGCCTTGATCGCTCCTTAATTTCCGCTGAAATTTCTGGAACATTTTCCATAATTAAATTTCCCAATTCACGTTTTTCCTGGGCAAAGCAAAGGGTGAATATTGAAAAACAAAGAACTAATGATTTTTTCATGATTGATATCCTTTTTCAGTGATTAATGAATACGTTATTGATAAATTACCAAATCTTTAAAGTAGTTTTCGAAGAAAATAATTTTCTGAATTATTATTAATCTTTGGGACTGATAATCAATTATTCGTATTAGGAATTAGTATTTTTATATTTCTTTGAAACAAATAAATTTTATTCAGAATGCGGGCGTCGTATAATGGCTATTACCCGAGCTTCCCAAGTTGAAAATCGGATTCTCTGAAACGCTGTTTATAGAGGAGAAACGCCTTTCCAACCTTTGTCATATAAACCCATTAATTACCATTAAGGGTACCTAAAAAAGGGTACCTAATTTTTCCAAATTTCGGGGATACACTTCCCCTATATAAGCATGGGGGGTATATATATAGCGGGGTTTTTTGTTTCTAGACATTTAGGACTCTGACTTCGTAAAATGGCCTTGCTTTGTAATAATAGCTATCCTAAGGAGGGTGCAGGCAGGAAGTGGCAGGGTGTGTAACCCACCCCGTCTTCTAATCCTCACGGCTGGGAATCCACCGCTCCAGGGAGGGGACTTTATTCGGGTTGATTTACATTAAGGTCAAAGACCAGTACATACTGGTAAGGCAGCTGTGCTGAATTCGGCTGCAACTGGTAGCCGACTACCGTCAGTTCTCTGACCACATCCTCTTCCGCCAGCTTCATTTCATCCTTTGGCCCCACCGGCAGGTCGCCCTTTCTGAAATCAACAATCACCAGCCGGCCCTCCGGCTGCATGTACTTTTTCAGGTTCTCAAAATATTTTCCTCGTTTGCGGATGTGATGATAGGTGTCACAGATGAAGACCAGGTCCACCCTTTCCGGGATCTTCGGATCATCCGGGTCCCCCAGGATGCTTTTCAGGTTGGGCAGTTTTTCCCTTGCGGCTCGCGCATTCAGGTAGTCCACCAGGTTCGACTCAATGTCAATCCCGTAAACTCGCCCTTCAGTTGCAACCCTGGCAAAGCGCACCGGGAAATAACCGGTGGCGGAACCTATATCGGCGATCACGGTCCCCTTTGCGATACCTATGGTCTCAATCACCTCATTGGGCATCTGCCATTCGTCCCGGGCCGTGTCCTCGAAAACACGGGCCCATTTTTCCACATCATCAAAGCGGTGATGCTCGGTCCGTTCATGTTCCGTTAAATCGCGGCGCTGTTTTAAATGCTGTGCGGTTATCTCCGTGACCGGCAACAACGCAGACAGTAAAAGCAGGATCAGTATTTTCATTGTTCCCATCTTATTCCAAAGACGATGGATGGTTATTTCTGGGCATTTTCATTTATGCTGCTTTGGGCCGAAAATTGGGGTATCGGAATGATATAGGGCAAGGAAAACAAAAATGATTCAACCTTATTGCGCTATTTTTTGATATTTAGGTCGGGCTCATAACCCGAAGGTCGGAGGTTCGAATCCTTCCCCCGCTACACTCGAAAAGCCTTGGTTTCCTGTCGGGAAGTTGAGGCTTTTTCTTTTACGTTTCCAGACGATTTAAAATATTCTGTAGATATCCATGCTAGACGATGAGAAACAATCACTTGATTGGGCTTTTTCTTTGACTTAATTTTTCTCCTGAATTGCAGATAATTGCAATCTCAACCAAACAATTTATTTAATCCGATCAATAATAGGAATGTCAATATGGCGACTTTGATTTTACGGGATACACACCGCGCATTGGAAGAGAAAATGGAATCTCTTGATAAATTAAAGAAAGAGACTTCATTAAAGATTAGAGATGCAGCTAGTCATGGAGATCTTAAGGAAAATGCGGAATACCACGCTGCCAGGGAGGAGCAGAGTTTAATAGTACGTAAGACACAATTGATGCAGACCCATTCGCCATTCCAGATCATCGAGTATAGCGAAATTGAAACCGACAAGGTAGGATTTGGCAATAAGGTTACAATCCGTGAAGAGGGCAAAGATGAGGCCGAAGACTATTACCTATTAGGTCCCATCGAATTTGAGTTGGATCTTTATCCTTTGGTTGTAACCATCCATTCACCTTTTGGCCAAGCCATAGTTGGGAAAAAGATTGATGAAGATTTTACGCTTGAAATCCGGGGTAAAGAGACGAAGTTCACAATTACTGCAATTGAAAAGATTTCTGCAGAATGATGATCAACACTATCAGATGCTAACTTGCTCCCAAAATCTGTACCAGTAGTGTCGTTTAATGTCATTTGATTATGTTTGGTTGGTCGTACTTTGGTCGTACTAAACCGAATCCTCACTTCCATACATTGGAATCTTATCTACGTACTGCTTTGCAAGGTCGAATTACGACTTGATGGAAAAGAAGTAACCCAGCTGGTGAACACAACTCAGGATGCAGGATACAGGTCAGTCATGTGGAATTCTACGAACAATTTTGGCAAGCCAGTAAGTGCAGGTGTCTACCTCTACCAGATTCGTGCTGGTGAGTTTGTGCAGACTAAAAAGATGGTGCTGTTGAAATAAATTGATTCCTCTGGGTAAATTGAAGAGATGAAGAGACTTTTACTTATACCATTAGTGTTGTTTATTAGTTTAGCTTTTGGACAATCCAATGAAGTCAAAAAGTCAACAGAACACAATATATCAATTGGAATGTTTGATGATAAAACTGGATTAAGCCTTATTGGTTATACTTGTAATATAAAATTGAATGAAATGAACGAATTGTTTTTTGGCGGTGGCACATCTTTAATAGTTTTTACAGGAGTGGGAGGATTAAAACATTACTATAAGAAATCAAATCTTTCTATTTATTCTGTATTGTCATTATAAAGAATGATTTTTGATATAGGTAAGGGGCTTGAAGAAGTTAATTTAGCTACTTGTTCTTTTTCCATAGATTATAATCTTAAAAATTGGAATCAAATTAAATTAGGGGTAGTAGGAGTTTTAGACTCTGCCGAAGGAAATTATGAATTTTGTGGGTTCCCTTTTGTAGGATTTAGTTTAAGGTTTTAAATTCATTAAACAAGATTCAAGCCTCACACTTGTGAATTTTATTTTTATTTTCCCACCTCTTTGCAAAAAAGTGGGGATGGGGTAAAACACTCGACACTTTTTTATTACAGGCTCAAATCTGATTCTTCATAGAGTAAGAATCTAAAAATTTTGCTGTAGAATGTGTACACGGTTTATACCTTGACCCTACCTCCCTTCACTTTAGGGTGTGTGTGGTCTTTTTTCGTTGAGATTTGCAATTAAGATTGAATTAGTTGTTCAAGCGTGTGCCCGACATCTTTGTGGAATGTCTGGCACACTTATATCTTACCTTTAATTTTACCTTATGAATAAGTTGTGTCCATCAAAAGTGTGTCCATTATTAGGGTGTATTTGACCTGCCTTGATTAAGATTGATTGCTTTATAACACTTAGAGAATAATAGTAGAAACAAAAAGCCCCCGTTATAAAACGAGGGCTTACGTCAGAGAGAGATGGGGTGTGACTCCGGTGAGACTCGAACTCACGGCCAATGGCTTAAAAGGCCACTGCTCTACCAACTGAGCTACGGGCGCTTTCCGAAGATAAAACCGCATTAACTCTTCGCATAGAATCAGAGGGGTAGCAATATAGAAGCAGTAAAATGAAGTTGGGAGGTAATTATGGCTTCAGTTTACCGCAAGAAGACAGGTGTGTATTACATATCTGTAATGTTTCAACGCAAACGAATAACCCGCAGTCTTGGTACACGCTCATACAAGACAGCAAGAAAGCTGATATCACAGGTAGAAAAGCAGATTCTATCGGATATGATTAATGGTACCAAGGAAAGTAATAATGGTCCATTATCATTCCATCAGCTTGTTGATAGATATCTTGTATTTCCAAACCATGATTGGTCTGATAGTACACGCAGGAGGTATAGAATCCTGCTTGATAACTATGT
>SCKQ01000068.1 GCA_004124535.1 Fidelibacterota bacterium | reverse complement strand
TGCAGCAATAACCGCCAGTGAAAAAAGAAGTTCAATTTGCAGTTCCATGCTAGTGTCTTTGCCCCTCTATCATAGGAAAAACGTGTAAGAAACTAGGCATGAGCACCGCAAGTGCGTCCTTGGCAGCACCGGGACTGCCGGGCAGGCAGATTACAAAAGTGTTGCCAATCCTACCAACAAGTAATCTTGACAGCATTGCTGTAGAAGTTTTACTCCGACCGTAACTATGCAGCGCCTGTTCAACACCCGGCAATCGTTGTGTAAACAGCGGTTCAATTGTCTCAATGGTTACATCATGGGGTCCGACACCTGTTCCACCAGAGGTAACTACCAGTTCAAAGCCTTTACTTTTTAGGTCCTCAATAACCACCTTCAACCTTGCGCGGTCATCGGGAATAACGTCACTGTGATCAATCTGGCAGCCGTATTTGGCAAGTCCTTCTTTCAGGATCTGACCGGAAGTGTCTTCACTTTTACCTTCGTGAACTGATTGCGAAAGTACGAGTACTGCCGTCTTTGGTGAATAATCTGACCGATGGTCGCTTCTACCTCCCTTTTTCTCAATGAGACGGACATCCGCAATAGAGATCGTTTTATCCACCGCTTTGCACATATCGTAGATAGTAAGAGCCGCAACACTGACCGCAGTGAGCGCTTCCATTTCAACGCCGGTTGCTTCTTTGGTTTTTACAGTCGATCTTATTGAAATGTGTGTGTCAGAAATTCCGAATTCAATATCTACCCAAGACAAGTTTAACTGGTGACATAGTGGAATGAGTACTGACGTTTTTTTTGCCGCCTGGATTCCAGCCAATTTGGCTGTGGTCAATACATTCCCTTTCGGAATGGAATCATCTTTAATTGATGCAATCGTGGCTTGTTGAAGATGGATTTTCCCTTCAGCTTTAGCCATCCGAACTGTGGTAACTTTATCAGACACATCTACCATTTTGATATCTCCTCGAGAGTCTAAATGGCTGAAATCAGAATTATTTGTTTTATCCTCCAATTTGAGTCATCGATTCACGACTATCACTGCCAGTTTTCTGGGCCATCCAGCCATCGATTGGTTTTACCCACATGGCCGACAATATTAACTCTTTCATTTCCTTCTCCGTACCCCCAGAGCGCATTAATTCTTTCAGATCAAATTCGTTATGAGAATACAGACAATTCCGAATATTCCCGTCCGCAGTGAGACGGATACGGTTACAATTCCCACATAAGTTGCGCGAGTATGAAGGTATAACAGCGACTTTTCCTGCATAATTAGGTACTTGAAAAATGGCATGTTCCGTAGCAGTTCCATCCGTTGTTTTTATTCCTGGAAAATGATCCTTCAATTCTTTTTGGATATGTTCAGCACTTAAAAATTTTCCTGTTTTCCAAATCTGGTGTGCATCAAATGGCATTAATTCAATAAAGCGGACTGTTAGTGGATAATCCTTCGTCAATTCAACGAATTCAACAATTTCATTATCATTAAAACCGCGTAGAGCAACCGCATTGATTTTAATGAATGGAATTCCGGCAGTTTTTGCAGCTTCCAACCCTTCCATCGCACGCACCAATTCATCCCTGCGGGTGATCTGAAGAAATTTTTCAGGGTTCAGGGTATCAATACTGATATTAACACCGGTTAAACCGGCTTCTTTCAAGTTCCCTGCATACCGACCGAGCAAAACACCATTGGTCGTTAAATGGATAGATTCTATTCCTGGTGTGCTGGAGGATTTGCCAACGAGCTTTACGATATCGCCTCTTAATAGTGGTTCGCCGCCCGTGAACCGAATTTTGTTAACACCCAAATCTGAGACAACTTTAACGACACGTAAAATTTCCTCTGTCGTCATAATTTCATTTTTGGGCTTGAACGGTACTCCCTCTTCAGGCATGCAGTAAATACATCTTAAATTACATTTTTCATTTACTGCAATTCTGAGGTAATTGAATGTGCGACCGAATTGGTCAGTGATTGGTGGACGTGCAGGTGAATCTACCTCGCGATCCACATTTGGTTGGATGTGTGTCGTTCGATTCATTCTCATTCCAATTCACCCCGCAATTATGCGGAGATCGGGAGCTGATGCTGACATTTCTATCAGAACCGTACCGGCCTGTTACCTTATTCCAATTCTAGTGAACGTAAGCACACAGGCTAAGAGAATAGTATGTGTAAATCAAATATAATAGAAATTAGCGGTTGAACCTAGATTTGAAATTCAATAGGATCAATTCTACTTTGGCTCATTAAAGAAACCGCTCTTACGTTCATTAGTCTATAATATTGTGGCCATCTTTAACATTTATTCCCTACTTTTAGCAGTCCATTAAAACCCTACTAAAAATAAAGGAAAAATCATACCAGGTAGCTTACCATGACAGGAACAGTGCTACAGGTCAATATAAAATCAAAAGTTCCTGGCGATCGAGGGCTTCCCAAATACTCTGTGAAGCATTCTTATGCTACAGCGCAAGGCCTGGATGGAGATTATAACATATTCCGCCAAACCAAGAAAAAAGGCAACAAGGATATGGCTCTTCTTATATATCCAATGGAAACAATACAAGAATTGAACCAAGAAGGCTGGCCCGTTCAGCCTGGTGATGTTGGGGAGAATCTCACCATAACAGGATATGCACATGATACATTCAAGGTTGGACAGCAGTATAAGGCCGGAGATTCAACGATTGAAATATCATTGGAATGTGATCCTTGTACTAATCTGGGTTTACTCCCCTATGTCGGTCAGAAGCATATCACAACTTTTATAAATACAATCTTGCATAGGCGTGGATGGTACGCCCGGATAGTAAAAGAGGGTGAAATAAAACCGGGAGACTCATTCAAACTAATTCAATAAGCCAGTCAAGAGGACCATTATTTAATACATTGACCGGCCCAGTGATTCTAATTCTAAATTTTTACTATTGTGAAAATGAAATATGGTGATTCTCCAACTCAAATAAAAGTGATCGGTGCGGGATTCGGACGCACAGGAACATTATCGTTAAAAATTGCACTGGAAAAATTGGGTTTGGGACCATGTTATCATATGAAAGAGATCGTTTGGCGCCTGTCTCATTTAAAACTGTGGTACAATACTTCCCGGGGTGACCCCATGAACTGGAACCGTTTATTCAATGGGTTTGCGTCAGCCGTTGATTATCCGGTAAGCCTGTTCTATAGTGAACTGGCAAAAAAATACCCCAAGGTAAAATTCATTTTAACCATACGGGATTTTGATAGGTGGTATGAAAGCACAAAAAATACAATCTATACAGTGCCTACCCTCCTGCCGGGTTGGTTCATGATGATAGCTTATCCCATCCGTATTTTCATAGAAATGCAGAATAAGCTGATCTGGGTCAACCTGTTTAAGAATAATTTTGAAGACAAAGAGTTTGCCCGTACAGTGTACTATAAACATATAGAGGACGTAAAGAAAACAGTCCCCCGTGATAAACTAATGGTCTACCGGGTAAAAGACGGCTGGGCGCCGTTGTGTGAATTTCTCGAGGTGGACATTCCTGAAAGCATTCCTTTTCCAAAGGTAAATGACACCGCTGAAATGTTACGAAATCTTGCTTTTGTCAGGTCGCTTCCGTACTTGTTCATTCTTCTTATGATTGTCATTGCAGTACTATTAATAAAGCCGGTTATATAAAGGAATGACTCTGTCTATTCTAATAGTGGTAAACAAAAAAACGATGTAAGCTACTTATTTCCATTCAGGAGATACGGCAGTACCCTCCCAATCCGGGTCGGCACACCCGATCCATTCCCCCGTTAATGTATCCAGCATTACAGCATGAATTCGTCCAAATTGGCCTGGTAATCGCCTCATTTCAACTGTATAACCTAGTTGAGAAAAAAACGTACTATCATCTTCGTTCCAACTAGTTCCATCGACAACTTCTAGATTAATTCCTTCTTCCAGTGGATGTACACGGGGGGCATACAATGCTTCTGACAAAGGCATTTCATAATCAATGATTTTACTGATTACATTGACAATAGATGATGGTATCCGGCTTCCTCCCGCTGCTCCCAGGGCTAATAAGGGTTTATCATCCTTAAAAACAATTACTGGTGAGATGTGCGACGGTACGCGGAGATTGGGCTCAACTTCCCCAAGATAGCCGCCCATTGTTTGGGCATATAGAAAACCCAATCCGGGAGTGGCTACTTTAGAACCCATAGTTGGTCCAATAGTCTGGGTTAAAGACACAATCATACCGTTTTTATCTACCACTGTTAAATGAGACGTATGTCCGTTCAGATCTTTCTCGATTTCTGGAATACTATCTTTGCTACCTGTATTTGATCCATTACTTTCAGGTCCATTCATTAAGGGTGTTTCCAGGGCCCGTTTTTCTGCCCAGGATGTTGATGTGAATCTTGCTGCATCATCAAGTGTTTTTTGTTCCTTTTTATCCAAATAGGCTGCTTTGACAGCATGATATACAGCTCGTGCCCACTCTCGATCTTCATTAAAATTTACAGGTAATTGTTCCAAAATCTGCAGGGCCTCTATAGTAATTGCACCATAGGCCGGCAGCCATAAAGCCTTAATTCCATACCCACGATAGCTGCCGGAGACAATATGCGATTTCTCTGCTCGATAATTCTCCAGGGATTCCAACGTTAAAAAGCCACCGTTTTGACGAACGTCCCGCACCATCGCTTGCGCAATCCAGCCCCGGTAAAATACATCCGGACCCTTTTCAGAAATGGCCTTTAATACTTTTGCTAAATCACTTTGTATAATCCAGTCTCCCGCTTTTTTTGCAGCACTATCCGCATTTAAATAATATTGCCATGTTCCTGCGAATTCCTTTAATATTTTATTTACGGACTCTTGTCGAAATGCTTCTCCTGGAAGTAGCGTAAACCCATTATTAGCATAGCTAATGGCCGGGGTCATTACCTGTGCAAGCGGCAACGATCCAAATTCAGATAATCCATCTGTTAATCCCTTCACAACGCCGGGAACTGCAATAGTTTCGTACCCGTATTCAACTGCTAGTGTATCCTTAAATTTATAGAATGGTGGTGCTTGAGTCGTGGCATCAATTCCGTGTACACCCCCAGCGGGAGTATATATCAGAATTTGGGCTCGGCCGCCTATACCACCCATACTCGGTTCAACAACAGATAGGGTAAAAGCAGCCGCAACCGCAGCATCCATGGCGTTACCTCCTGCTGCCAGCATTTTAACACCGGCGGTGGTTGCTAAGGGATGGGCTGTAGTTACTACACCATTCCTAGAACGAACAACTTTTTGCTGCGGTGGTTGATAAATATCACCAGTTTGATGGGCTAGCTTTGTACAGCCAGCAATAAGCAGCATTGTCAAAAAAAGCAATTTTTTCATTTATCTAATTTCTATTCAACAATAATAGTTCATCGATTCATCAAGGCTGAATACTTCGTCCCAGATGATGTCCGTAATATGCGCCTACCGCCGTTGCGAAAGCACTGGCATAACTAGACCAATTTTCTTCCAAATCCCGGATTCCCGGTTGGGGTAATTCAACCTGGATGGCACTGATAATACCACCATCCGAAGATCCGTAACGGGTAGTAATGTAACCACCACTAAAATACCGTGATCCTGCAGGTCCAAGATCATTGACACTAGGTACGCATGCATACCCCAGGCTATCCATAATTGTACCGAAACTAGTTTCTCCGCGAAGAATATTAATAAACGTGTAAGTGGACGAATCCGCCAATGCTTTGATACTGGATTGATTCTTAAAAGCTGTTGTATTCAAATCTTCATCGGGTAAATCCAATTCATCACCTTTGATCAAATATCCCAACCAAGTACGCAGATCGTAGTACCCATCTGGATTTTCACCATGGCCGTGAATATCAAACACGATACCGCTGCCATGATTCATCGTTACCAGTTCTTTGGCAATATCCAAATAGTGATGATATTCTGCCCAGGCGCGCTCTGCATAGATGTTCCCTCCTGCCGCCTCATCTACATCCCGATTTGCATCCAACTTCAGTCGCTCCAATAAACAGAGGATTACATGGGGTTTTCCGCTAAAGCGGGCCGTTAATGTATCCATGATCACTCTTGTCAACTGGTACGTATTAATATCGGTGATTGTTGTACCTTCAGTCCGGTCCGGTATTTCGGTTGGTTCTTTCCATCCCCCATGGGCAGCAGACAGAATTATCGGTAGTGACCCTGAATGATATTCAATGTACTCTTCGCGGCCAAAATAAATCGAATCCTCAAAATAAGGACCATCATGTCCAAGTTCCGGAAAGGTATCCTGAGGTACAATCGGAATATACCCGGTTTGTTCAGGTTCCGGATCCTCACAGCCAATGAATAGAAAAAAAACAAAGGTAACTGCTGTGAGGAATGGTATTCGTAGTAGTGCACTATTTTTCTTCATCTCTTTACAAGGATATACATAAAAATATGCGTGTCTGACAAATATTAACAGCTAAAAATAAAAAGCCCCCAATGGGGGCTTTTCGTTATGCTTTCACTTCCTAAAATATAGTTGAATTACTGATTGACCTCTGTTTCTGCATATAGTCCCGGATCATCATCCATTGTGCTATTGGAAGTTAATTCATCCTGGGCATACGGTATCCGTTCTACATGTTCTGTTGCTGCGGTCGTGTTTAGTGGGAAAGGAGGAATCAGAGCAGTCTCACCATCACCGCGGAGGCGCCTGTGATCATTAAAGGGCATGTACGTACCGAAACCCGATACATACCGTTCTTCAATGATTTCACGGAGCAGAGCCGTTTCGGCAGATACACCATCGGAATTTTCCATACCGCCGGATTCAAAATCAGCAGCATCATAGGCTTCATATAAGATACTTGCCGAATCATGGAATGTAGCATTCAATCGGCCACCACTGGCTAACCAGGCACGATAATCGTTTAAATGGCCTAATCCATCTGCACCAGTCCGCGCTGCTGCTTCTGCCTTGATCAGCTGGTTCTCAAAATAGGTCACCATCGGCATCGGCTCAAACCGTTCAATTACGCCCAAATTACCGTCACCGGAGTTTTCATCAATCTTATAGTAATTATGACGTGCAGTTTCGTTGGTCTTGGCATTGCCTCTATAGTTAGCCGTACTGTCATTCAGAAGTTCCAATAAATAACTGCCATTGTTGCCAAGATCACCCGCTCTTGAGCCGGCTAAGATTGCGTTAAAGAGATTCTTATCACCTTCCGAAGTAGCTGCGTCACCGCGGGGAACGAAGTTCATGTCACCTGCGGAAGATGAGATACCACTGCCAGCAGCTGATAATGCACCGGCGTAATCACTTTGCACCAATGCATAACGGGCCTTTAGCGTATAAGCGGCAGCAAGCCAATTATCTTTATCACCACCATAGTAGATATCGTAATTTTCAGATCGACTAGATGCGCTTCCAAGATCAGAAATAGCTCCATCTAATAAGGATGTCACAGCACTTAATACAGATACCTGGGAATCAAACTTCGGGTCCTCCACTTCTGACACCACTTCTGAGTACGGTACATCTCCCATTAAAATCGCCAGGGTACCCACAGCATGAGCCTCAATGACCTTTGCTATACCTACCAGAAGTTTATCATCCGGCACAGCTTCACGTATGTGCCGTGTATTAGTTAGGACGCCCGTATAACACCCGTTCCATTCATCATTGGATTCAACCGTTGATAGTGCATATCCATAAATGTTTGAATAAAGGGATGTATAGCCAATCAACTGTCCGGAAAACATACCGGTTATCCTGTTAAGATGACTGTTTTGGAGCATAATATTCGCCAGCTGTGCACCATTTAAAAACAAGTTCGCGTCAACATCCTGTAACGTTATCTCATTTGGATTATCATTTAAATCAGTCGGAATTTCACAGGACGGCAGTAGCATTATTGAAGCAATCATAATAAGGCTAAACTTGTTTTTCATTGATCTTAAACCTTTCGTTGGATTTCTCATTATTTAATCCTCCCTTAGAAATTAACCGAAACTGTGAACAGATAAGATTTCGTACTTGGATTCGTAAAGTAATCCAAACCAAATCCATTAGCCACACCGGCCTGGTTAGTAGCGGGATCGAGACCCACCAATTCTTTATACCATGCCCACAGGTTACGACCCGTCCACCTCAACGTTACAGAACTCAGCTTGGTTGTTTCCCTAAATGCAGGTGAAGTGAACGTATAAGAAAGTGAAAGTTCTCGAATACGGGAAAATGTGGCATCTTTTACGGCAAAGTTATAAGCCTGGTTATCACCAAAACCACCACCAATACCGTGGCGGTACCACGCTTCGTCAAGCAGTACATCACCACCGCCGAAATCATGGATCGTACCGCGGACAGACGAGCCAGCAGCAATAGTATCGCCGTCAACATTTATCAATTCCATTGGAGTCGATTCGATAAAGTTTCCGGTTTCCGCAGTGGTACCAAAACGGCGTAATACCCACTGTGTTCTGGGTGAATAATCGCCGCCCTCGGAATGTTCAAATAATACATTCATATTGAAATTCTGCCAGCGGGCATTCAAACCTATAGTGCCACGCCAGTCAGGGTTGGGATCACCAAGCACAATAGGCAGGGACGTAATTTGAGGAAAACCAATTTCATTCAAAATCAGTGTACCATCCACTGTACCATCATCAGTTTGCGATCCAGTCCCATAAAGGG
>SCKQ01000067.1 GCA_004124535.1 Fidelibacterota bacterium | reverse complement strand
AACTAAGAAAGAAGTTTATATTTATGTTAAGATATATCTTGCAAGAAACAGAACCATAATTATATACAATAGCAAATGTATTTTTTTGCTCTTTTTTGCTATTACCATCAATATAGTCGCCAAGACACTGGAAATACAGGTAGCTACCATAACGGCTCCTTTATCCCTTCCTCCAGAACCTAGAATTACCGGCTGAACAAAAATGATGTAACTCATGGTCATAAAAGTTGTAACACCAGCTAAAGTTTCTATCCTTAAGTTGGTATTGTTTTCGCGAAAACCGAAATAGTCAGCAATAAGGTCAATTGCCATTTGGCTCAACGATGACCTTTAAAGATTCCAATCCATTTTGTACCAGGTCAAAGCCGTATTGAATTTCTTCTAAAGGAATCCGGTGGGTGATCATATCCGCTACGGGGACTTTTTTTTCTGCAATCAGTGCCAGGGCTGCTTTAAGATCATCGGGCGAATTGGCGTAAGTGGTGGTAACTGTTCTGTCGTGTTTAAAGAAAAGTTTATTAATGTCAATTTGAATAGTTGTATCCGGATCTGATGGCGCAAATAGCAGAATTGTTGATCCATCAGCAGCAGCCTCAAATCCGGCCTCTACTGCAGCGGGGTGTCCGGTTGTAAGAATAACTATATCAGCCTTTCTGCCGATAATATCTACCAAATTATCTGAAATTGAACTTGCATCTTTGATAACTACATCGGCGCCAAATTTAGCTGCCCAGGGCAACCGCGTTTCATTTATGTCACAAGCAATAATAAACTCAGCGCCCCTAGCCTTTGCTAAGGCAATATGCAGTACACCAGATATACCACTGCCAATTACAACTACAGCGTCGCCTTTCTGGATGCCTACCCGATCTTGTCCGCGTAACACACAAGCCAATGGTTCGGCAAATGAAGCTTCTTCGTACGTCACATTTTTTGGTATGGGAAAAACGCCTAACCGAGTGTTGATTTCCGGTAAACGCACATATTGCGAGAAACCACCAGGATCGTATGTAGTGGAATGTAATGTTTTACACATGGTCTCATGCCCTCTTTGGCAATACCTGCATTCAAGACAAGGTACATGGTGAGAAACAACTACTCGATCACCAATTTTAAGGTGATTTACACCCTTGCCAACCTTAATAATATCACCCGCTGTTTCGTGCCCGAGAACCAAAGGAACACTGTCCCTGCGGTACCATTCCATCAAATCGCTTCCGCAAATACCACTGGCCAGGATTTTTATTAGGCATTCCCCTTCATGGATTTGGGGAACCGGTCGATCTTCTACCCGGATATCCGTATTACTATAATAATTGGCAATAAGCATTATTTAAAGAGAACTCTTATATTGCTCATAAGCTTTTTTAGGGTCAACACCCTGCACAACAACTGAGCGTACAGCTTGGATCATATTTTCTGGCGAATCCGATTGAAATATATTGCGACCCATATCCACACCAGCGGCACCATCACTAATAGCGTTACGAGCAAATTTAAGCGCATCCAATTCCGGTACCTTTTTACCGCCAGCTATAACAACTGGGACGGGACAAGCAGCAATAAGGTCACTAAAACCTTCACAATAATAGGTTTTAACAATATCGGCACCCAATTCCACCGCAATGCGCGATGCCAGGGATAGATAACGCAGATCGCGATTCATATCCTTCCCCACTGCTGTTACAGCCAATACAGGAATACCAAAACTATGAGCATCATTAACTAGTTTTGAAAACTCAACAATGGTCTGATGTTCATATGCACCACCAATATAAATCGAAAATGCAACTGCTGAAACATTCAAGCGAATTGCATCTTCAATAGATACACATAGCTTTTCATTGGATAAATCTTCATTCAGTATGCTATTACCACTTGAAACACGCAATACAATAGGTATATTGGTGCGTTTGGGAATACTATTCTGCAAAATTCCCCTGCTAAGCATTAGGCTATCTGCATGGGGCAATAATGGCACAATTGTTTCCCGGGGATTTTCCAATCCTGAAGTTGGTCCCATAAAATAGCCATGATCAATGGCAAACATCACTGATCCTGTACCGTTTGGAAGGCCCGGCAACACTCTATCTAATCTATTTCTTAATCCCCAACTCATAATTTGCTCCTTAATATTTACAAGGTTAATGGATAAATTGAAAACAATCTTTATTTTATCAATCGAAAGTGAAATTTACACAATTGAATGGTCAAATCAGAAAAAATAGTATCATCTAGCGGAAAAGTATTATTTAATTACATTTTTATGATAAATTAATGGAAAAGAGTAACTTCGCCACCGTTATAACGATAACGGCATTTTTTTTATGGTAATCCGATGTCATTAAAAGCAAGAATTAAAAATAAAAAAGCTCGAGTAGGTGTAATAGGCATTGGTTATGTAGGCCTCCCCCTGGCCGTTGAATTTGCCAAGGCAGGATTTTCTGTTACCGGTATTGACGTTGATGAAATCAAGGTAGCAGCGATCAATGCTGGTGAAAACTATATTCCTGATATTGCAGGAGACACACTAAAGGCATTAGTAAGCAGCGGTAATTTACAAGCCACCAAAGATATGGACATCATTGCCGATCTGGATGCGGTAGCGATTTGTGTGCCCACACCGTTGAGCAAGGTTGGTGACCCGGATATATCCTACATTATTGCAGCAATTGATGATATTAACCGACACATCCATAAAGATCTATTGATTATCCTGGAGAGCACCACTTACCCGGGTACAACCCAGGATATTGTATTCACACGCCTGGAGAAATCGGGACTGACGGTTGGGGAAGATTATTATTTATGTTTTTCACCGGAACGGATCGATCCAGGGAATGAAAAATATACCATCGCGAATACACCAAAAGTTATTGGCGGTGTCACTGCAGCGTGTACCAAATTCGGGACGCTGCTCTATGAACAAATAGTGGACGAGGTTGTAACCGTTTCCTCACCGGAAGCAGCGGAAATGGTGAAACTCCTGGAAAATACCTACCGCTCGATCAATATTGGTTTGGTCAATGAAGTAGCGATCATGTGCGAAAAACTGGGCGTAGATGTATGGGAAGTGATCGACGCTGCGGCTACCAAACCATACGGATTTATGAAGTTCACCCCGGGCCCCGGTCTGGGCGGCCACTGTATCCCCATCGATCCTCAATATCTGTCCTGGAAAATGCGCACCCTGGATTACAACCCGCGCTTCATTAATCTGGCCGCCGAGATTAATTCTGCCATGCCGGCTTTCGTTAAAGATACGGTTGTCAATGCATTGAATAGGCATGGAAAAGCGCTGAACGGCAGCAGTGTTCTCATCCTGGGTGCAGCTTATAAAAAAGATGTTGATGATGTACGTGAATCGCCGGCTCTGGATGTACTGGTGCTACTGGAAATGGCTGGCGCTGCAGTGGACTTTTTCGATCCATATGTTACTGATATTTTATTGGATAACAAGAACAAAGCAGGGTTAACAGAATTAACTGCTGAGCAGATAAATACCTATGATGCAGTTGTCATTTTGACTGATCACTCCAGTGTGGATTATGAGCTGGTCAAAAAGCAGGCCACTCTGATAATTGATACACGGAATGTGTATCCGTTAAACAATGATGAAAAGATTATCCGCCTCGGCGTCGGAAAAAAAGATTGAGTTCAGTAACCTCAATTATTGATTTAACCACTCTAGTATTATGAAACCAACCATCCATCTGGTCGTAGGGGCGCGACCCAATTATATTAAGGCCAATCCTGTTTTTCAACGTCTCGATGAACTGGATAAATTTGATCTTGTGCTGGTCAATACTGGTCAACATTATGATCACATTATGGCCGCCATTTTTATTGATGAATTGGGTATGAAAGCGCCGGATATCAATTTAGGCGTAGGCGCAGGGACACACGGAGCCCAAACCGCGAAAATATTGGCAGCATATGAAAAAGTACTGATAGAACACTCCCCAGATCTGGTGGTGGTGTTTGGGGATGTGAATTCCACCATTGCCTGTTCCCTGGCCGCCACCAAATTACAGGTACCTGTTGCGCATGTGGAAGCGGGTCTGCGCAGTTTTGACTGGTCCATGCCGGAAGAGGTCAACCGGGTGCTCACGGACCGCCTGTCTACATTGTTATTCACGACCAGCCCGGAGGCAGAGAGAAACTTGAATAAGGAGGGGATCGCCAGTGCTGGTATCCATTTTGTTGGCAATACTATGATCGATTCGCTGGTACAGTGCCAACGTCACTTCGCTAAATCAACCATTCAAAATGACCTGGGGCTTGTCGGAAATTACGCTTTAATGACCTTCCACCGCCCTTCCAATGTTGACGATGGAGCCAGTCTGCAACAATTGGTGACAGCAATCATAGCTGTAGCGGAACGACTGCCTTGCATTTTTCCTGTTCATCCACGAACCAAAAATAAACTGGAAAATGCTGGATTATTAGAGTCCTTGCAGAATTACGATAAAATTTTCCTTATTGACCCAATTGGGTATATCGATTTCATGCATCTGCAGCAGCATGCTGCTATCGTTTTAACAGATTCTGGCGGTATCCAGGAAGAATCGACCTTTTTTGGCGTTCCCTGCCTTACAGTGAGAGAAAATACGGAACGACCGATCACCACTACCCAAGGGACTAATAAACTTATCGGAATTGATTATGAAAGAATACCCCAAGAAGTAGATCTTGTTTTAGCTACAAACTCAAAAGAGCATACTGTACCTGATCTCTGGGATGGGAAGGCAGCGAATCGGATCAGCGCAATAATTGACGGTTATTTCAAAAACAGTCTCTGAATGTTTATGAGGAAAAAAATTCAACAAAATAGTTGTAATCAAAAGAACTCTTATTTAATATTAATCCTAGTTGGGCTAATTTTGGTCCATAATCACGTAACAAATGGAGGAAACATGAAACGTTTTCGTTATTTAGTATTCTCTCTGCTATTCGTCATTCTTGCGGTAATGCCTCCTGTATTTGCCCAAGAAGAAGCAACTGAACCTGCAGTTGAAGAAGCAGTTGTTGAAGAAGCAGCAGTAGAGGAAGAAGCAGTCTGGGGTGATGAAGCCGCAGCTGAAGAAGTTGCACCAGCAGAAACAGCAAAAGCACCTGGATCTGGCATGACAGTCAGTCTAGGAGCTGGTATGGGTCTAGTAACTGGAGAATATATTACCAAAGCACCAACTGGTTTTGGTCTAGTTGTGGGTTTACCCTTCTCAATGCCGATAGGACCATTGGATATTTCCGTTAGTGCAGCTGTACTTATGAATACTATGGATGCCGGTGCTGAAGAAGGTCTATCCATTACCCAAATAATGGTGTTTGGGATGGCAGCTGTACCAGATATGCCTTTCGCGCTGATGGGTGGTGGCGGAATCGCTGGCAGCGGTTTAGTCCTCTCAGGTGGTCTTGGCGTACCAGTAAATGCATTTGTGCCAGATTTGCCAGTAAATATTATGGTCGGTGTTAATGGAAACCTTTTAACAGCAATAGATGATAACATAGATGGTAGTACTTACTATGTAAGTGGCTTTGTAATGGTAGGAACTTCATTCTAATTTTTTCACGAATGGAAAAAAGGGCGGTTACCTCCGCCCTTTTTTTTTGCCTGTAATTGTTGAATTTGTCATTTCGAGGAGCGTGGAATTCGGAATGACATATGGGGCCTACAACAGTAGATTCACAAACAGCTAAGCCCCAAGGTTTGGAATGACAGATAAAATCGACCTATCAGTAATTATTCCCGTATACAATGAAGCGACGACATGCGCCGAGATCATCAAACGGGTTCAGGCAATCAGTATTGTCAATGAAATTATTGTAGTAGATGATGCATCAACTGATGGAACAATCGATATTCTGGAAGCAATGGACAATATCAAGGTCATCCGTCATGAAAAAAACAAAGGAAAAGGAGCGGCTGTGCGTACGGGTTTGGCCCATGTGCAGGGAAATTATGTGATCACTCAGGACGCAGACCTGGAATACGACCCAAATGATTACCTGAAACTTGCTGAGCCGGTAGTAAATGGCATTACAGAAGTCGTTTACGGTAGCCGTTGGCTGAATAAACCAATTGAATGGAACATACACTACCTGATCAACCAAATGATCACCCTGTTTGCAAACGTATTCAATGGTGTATTTCTTACTGATATGCCAACCTGTTATAAGCTAATTCCTACCAAACTGCTGAAAGGGCTGGATCTGCAAGCTAATGGCTTTGGGATCGATGCGGAAATCACCGCTAAACTAACCAAGAACGGTACGAAAATTTCTGAGGTACCGATTCAGTACGCAAAACGGGCGAAAAGTGCAGGGAAGAAACTGCGCTTGCAGGACGGGCTTGTGGCAGCCTGGACCTGTTTTCGCCACCGCTTTCTGGAAGGTTAAGAAAAAGCCGGAAAACCGGCTTTTTCTTTACTAAACAATTTCTTACCTAGTTCTTTTAGGCTTCTCCCTTGATTGAAGTTACATCCAGTTCGAGATCCTTGCCAAGGGCATAGAAATCCTGCGGCGTATAATCGGGGATCAAATGCTGTAATTTCCGTTTAATGGCATCGGGATCCAATTTCATGGAAATATCCATTAAACTCTGGATTTCCCGTTGCATGAGCTGCCAGGGCATATTGTTGGCCCCATTCTGCAAGACCATGATCTTTTTGTGATCAGTGGTTTGAGCCTTTTCCTCCCTGGATATTAGTTCTTCGTAGAGCTTTTCACCGGGACGTAAACCAGTGTAAATAATAGGAATATCCTTTTCCGGTTCCAGTCCAGACAAGCGGATCAAATCATTGGCCATATCTATAATTTTCACTGCTTTACCCATATCTAAGAGAAAAATTTGACCCGTGATATCCCCCATTGCACCAGCTTGGAGTGTAAGCTGCGCAGCTTCAGGTATGGACATAAAGTAACGGGACATTTCAGGATGGGTAATGGTTACTGGTCCGCCACGGTTAATCTGATCGCGGAAAATGGGAATAACGCTTCCGGAGCTACCAATCACGTTGCCAAAACGAACGGCCAAAAAGATAGGACTATTTTCATTATTTTCTACAGATTGTATTACTTTTTCAGCCAAACGCTTGGTGGCACCCATGATGTTTACTGGATGAACCGCTTTGTCCGTAGAAACAAGGACAAATTTCTCCGTATTATATGTATGAGCTAATTGGACCAAATTAAGGGTACCCATAACATTCGTCGAAACGGCAGACCAGGGATGCAATTCCTGCATGGGAACGTGTTTATAAGCGGCGGCGTGGATGACCACCTGGGGACGGTATTCCTGAAAAGTATTCTGTAACAGATTTTTATCGCGGATGTTGGCCAAGACCGACCGAATGAGCGTTTTCTTCTCAACAAAAGCAATTTCCTGTTCTATGGAAAAAAGATTTTGTTCACTATTATCCAATAAAATGAGTGAACCTGGATCATATTCCAGACACTGCCGTACCAGCTCCGAGCCAATGGAACCACCGGCACCACTGATCAAGATTCGTTTACCTTTGATGAGATCTTCAATAGCGTCAATATCTAACTGTACTTCTTCCCGACCGAGCAGATCCAAATAGGATACATCGCGGATAGACTTTAGGGAGATATCCTTGTTTATGACTTCATTCAAGCTGGGTACCGTTTTAAATCGTTTCCCGGAGACTTTGCATAATTCAACGATGCGGCGCAGATTATCTCCCGTAGTCGATGGCGCCGTAATCAGAATTTCATCAAAATCCAAGACCAGTTTATTGAGCATGGCAATGCGATCAATTACCGGGATACCATGAATACTGGACCCAATTTTTTCTGAATTATCATCCAAAAAACCAACGATCTGGTAATCATCACTAAAGTTCGTGAGGATATCGCGGGCTATTTTTTCACCGGTATTACCGGCGCCAAGCAGCAATAAACGGGTAAGGCCAGCCTGTTTTTTCGTTCTCATAGGTGCGGTAACGGCTATCTGGGAAAAATACAGCCGGACACTGAGGCGTACCAGGGCGATCAAACCTGCAGTGAGTATAAAATCCAAGAACAGTATAGCCGGCGGGATAACCCGGAACAACGGTACGATTAGAAATACACTATTAATAATCAGGGCCGCAATAACGGTGGCTTTACCAACATTGACCAGGTCCCAAATGCTGGTATAGCGATACATACCGCGGTAGAGGCCAAAAAAGTAAAATACGGATAATTTAACTGGTAAGGCCCACAGCAGATACACGCCCAGGCCGATTAAGGATGCAGCCGGTATACGAAAATCATAACGGAGACTAAAGGCCAGTAATAAACTGGCCATGATCATCACTACGTCGTAGATGACAATTAAATAACTGCGTTGTTTATCGATATTTCTATTGGCCATATCTGTAAAACACTATATTAGCAGGCAATCTAAACTGATTCTGGGCATTCATCCAAATAAGATATTTTTTGATAATCCCTTTTACAGAATATTAAATTGACTTCAAATTGTGAAGCCAATGCCCCCTACCAGCTGAAATTCAAGATAGAGTCCGCCGGGCGCTTGCTCAGCATTGCCTAAAGCGATAGCATTGGGAAACAACTTATTAGACCAACCCGCTTTCAATAAACCCCAGGATTTGTAATAGCTAACAGCAATGTCAACAATTTTATAGGCAGTGACCGGCCGGGAAGGAAAGGGCTCCCCCACGGTGCCCTGGGCAGCCCAGAGAGTAGCCAAATGGTTACTACCTTTTTGCAGATATATTGTTTCCAGAGCCACCAAGATCTTTGTAGACAGCCATGTTTCGGTCTGGAAGTGCACTGACCATGCGTCCGGGCCATAGGGATACC
>SCKQ01000091.1 GCA_004124535.1 Fidelibacterota bacterium | reverse complement strand
TTTTTTTTCAGTGTACCGCGACCCCCGGGATCTACCCCCTTTCCCTACACGACGCCCTTCCGATCCCCGTTGGTGAAAAAAATCATATTGAATAAAATTTGACAACAAGCCTATTCCAGTAGATGGGGGGGGGGTGTTTATGGGGAAAGTCCAAGGACAGGCTCACCCCTTTTTACATATCGGCTCTTAAAATTTTTGTGTAATTTCCTGTATGAAGCGCCTCTGGCTCATATTATCACTTAGTTTCATTTTAGTAGCACAATCTAATAATTTTTTTAAGATTCCTGTTATTGACCTTAACCATCGAAAAGATCTCCAGGCCATTGTAGATAAAGAAAGTGGTGTTTATCTTGGCCATCCTACCACCGTTCTTTTGGAGGACGGTAAAACAATTCTGACTGTTTATCCCAAAGGGCACGGCGCTGGCGAGATCATTTATAAGCGAAGTTTAGATGGTGGTAAGACCTGGTCCAATCGATTGCCTGTACCGGAAAATTGGTCAACCAGCAAGGAAGTGCCCACCATCCATCGTGTTGTGGATGCGAACGGTAAAAAGCGG
This sequence comes from Fidelibacterota bacterium, assembly GCA_004124535.1. The sequence continues at coordinate 1,544 of SCKQ01000091.1, read as the reverse complement.
CTTATTCTATGGTCAGGGCTTTATCCAGCCCGTTTAGCTATGTCTGAAGATGATGGATTAACATGGTCTCCTTTAAAAAAAGTGGGTGATTGGGGTGGTATTGTTGTCATGGGTAGCGTGGTGGCTTTAAAACCCCCCGGACATTACCTTTCTGTTTTCCACGATGATGGTCGATTTTTTACCAAAGACGGTAAACGGACGGGAATATTTACACTTTACAAAACCACTTCAACCGATGGCGGATTAACATGGTCTCATCCAGTAAGTTTCTATTCCAATTCAAAGATTCATTTATGTGAGCCGGGGATCATTCGTTCTCCTGATGGCAACCAGTTGGCCATGCTTCTCCGGGAAAATAGCCGAACACAAAATTCCCATATCATGTTTTCCATTGATGAGGGAGAGACCTGGTCTTCACCAAAAGAATTACCTTTAGAATTAACTGGAGATCGCCACACAGCGAAATACACCAAAGATGGAAAACTATTTGTATCATTTAGGGATATGGCAAAGAATAGTCCAACCCAGGGGGATTGGGTTGCCTGGGTTGGCTCCTATCAAGACCTAACGGATAATGGATTAGGTGAATACCGAATCCGAATCAAAAATAATTACAATAGTTGGGATAGTACATATCCTGGTGTGGAATTATTACCAACCGGTAAGATAGTGACTACTACCTATGGCCATTGGGATGAGGGTGAAAAGCCCTACATTATTTCGGTCTGTTTAAACCTTAATGAATTAAAACCAAAGTAAAGGTCGAAATAAAACCTTATTAAAATGAAACGCCTCTGGCTCAAATAAAGGAGAGAAAATGAAGAATTTATTCGTAAGAATGTGGAAATTTACATTTCCATATATTGATATTAGGTTAACGGGATTAGTAGGTTTGGCATTCGGACTGATGATTGCTAAACTTTGGGCACCAATACTCTATTTGGACTGGTATTGGTATTTAATTATTGCATTATTGGCTGGAATAAAACCTATAATGACATTTTGGAAACAAGTTTAATGAAACGCCTCTGGCTCAAATAGCATCCTCACGGGGGCTTTGTTTACCATTTTGGTTTATTAATTGGTCTTAGTGGTATAACTACGCGAAAACGAGGTTGGGAGTTCTCTTCAAGTTGAAAGCTTCCACCAAGACTTGGCCCCTCACCTTGACCACCTAAAAATTTTAGCGATATTGCTCGAACCTCACCTGAACTCGATTTATTTCCGTCTATTTGCCAATGGCCGGAACTGAGTATGGGTGTAGGGTTGTAGGTTACTTCAAGTTCCAATTGCGCTCTCTCATTGTTTTCAAACTCAAAAATGATGAAAACTTGTGTTGTTGCACCATCGCGCTTTCCATATATTTGGTAATTGGTCACAGTGCGGGGCTGGTAGAAACCATTGACCCATTCATCGAATGCAGGCTCATCATTATTGGTACATCCTCCAAACAACAGGATAAGAAATACCCAAAGCGTACTAATAATTTTAACTAGCACGATATTCCTTTTATTATTAAAATTAGACAATTATTATTATACAAA
>SCKQ01000090.1 GCA_004124535.1 Fidelibacterota bacterium | reverse complement strand
AATAAAATATGCTTAAGTGTCTAGCAGATCGAGTAAAAAGTTACGCTAAAAAACAATCTTAGCACATTTTTCGGAATTTTCCTAGTTAGCATGTTGTTTGTTCCGCCATCTATGTCAACTACTGCAGCACAAGATTCTGAGATACCTGCATGGATAAAGAACAACGCAGGCTGGTGGGCTGATGGGCAAATTGATGACTTGTCATTCCTGCAAGGAATCCAATATCTTATCAAAGAAGGAATAATGGTAATACCTCCTACTGAAACGTCAGAGTCTTCAGGATCAGAAGGAATTCCAGCATGGATTAAGAACAACGCTGGATGGTGGGCTGAAGGACAGATACATGACGAGGCGTTTGTTTCTGGCATACAGTGGCTCGTATCAAATGGAATAATCGTAATTGAACAGGAAGAGAGCGTACCATCAGGTCCTACTTTTGAGATTGCCTATCAGACAAAATTAGTTTCAATTAAGGAGCCATATAGTATAACCCTAATTTATTCAACACAAAATGATGCCTGCTCAGCAGATGATAAAGAAAAGGCAAAGGCCTATGGAATTATGACTGAATATCTAGCCAACAAGAACTCGAGACCAAACCCAACACAGGTAACAGCATATTGTAAGGTGCTCCATGAAATTACGGGAAGTACATATCCGCTTGTGATGAAGGAACTTGGCATAAATCTAACAAACATGATAGTTTATGTTGGAGGTCTTAAGGCAAACTTTGAATCATATTATGATGAAGGTGCGGTTGCATGGTGGCAGTGTAATTGGATGTATGGTGGTCCTGGTCCTTCTGGTGGTTGGAAATGCATGCCAAACCAAATAGTTGTCTGTGATGAATGCAGGTTAATCGGAACGTTCTCGGACACTGCCGTCAGGGATAGAGATTCTGATGATGTTATGGAAAGAGGCATGTGGTATCTTTCTCATGAATTTGGTCATCATGATATTTTTGAGAAAACTCAACAATGGGAGGGATGGCTCTTAGCTGTACATCAAAACCAGTATGCGTATGACCTTTGCTATGAAAATGATATTCTTGAGAGTGAGCCGTGCAAAAAATTATATGAAAACGTTGAGGTGATGGGAAAAACCTACCAGGTTATGGATTTTAACTACATACAAAGAAATTGGGATGACGGAATAATTGAATCGTTAAGGGATGAAGTCATCTCAATAACTGGAATTGACTCTGATTATGAAGGTTTCAAAAAATACAAGCTGATAGAGTATGATGATAAACAGATAGATCCTGTTACAAAAAAGGTCGATGTAACTGACATTCTTACAATAGAATGGCCTGAGGATTGGAAACAGGATTATTACACATATGATTGGTCACTTTGGAGCACCAATTCTACTGACCCAGATAACATAAGCGAGTGTTGCCAACTTTTCCAAGCTGATAGTGGAACGCTAAGGGTAGAAGCAGAACTTTGGAAGGACGATACACGAGAAACTGGACCACAGTATTATACGAGATGGCTAGCAAGCATGCAGATATGGTTTTTAGATAATATTCATTATGGCGGAACAACCGATGAGGAACGCTTTGATGCACTTGAGGATACTGCAGAGAAGGAGTGTTCTAACGCTTCATATGGTAAAAGCCGGTATGTCTGTAACAATTTCAAAGTTCTAGAAAAAACCATCTATACTACAGATGAAGGAAGAACTGCATATTCGCTGTTAAAAAATTATGATTTAACTTGGGCAAATCTAGGAACGTGGAACTATCATAGCACCATAACTGAAGTCTATGATGGGGAAGACGCATGGCAAATTCGGACTGACTTTGATGCAGATGTTTATGAATATAGCCGTCATGTGGTTGACCGCTTCAACAGCTCACTTGTTTTACTTGATACTACAGAACCAATTCCGTCAGTACCAGCAACACCTGTTACGATTGTAACGGAAGATGGGATACAATACAAAGCCAGTAGGGCATGGGATGATGCTCCAGCTTGGGAAGAAGAATTGAACAAAGCTTCTGGAAGTATTACAAATGGTACGAAAATTACAAAATACAATGTAGCTTGTGGTGCAGGTTGTAACATATCTTTGGACGAGAATATGGACGTAGGTGAAGTAATGACAAAGGTGTGGGGT
>SCKQ01000066.1 GCA_004124535.1 Fidelibacterota bacterium | reverse complement strand
TGGCAGCGACATATAATTCAATAGCCAATATTTGAATAACATTATCCATAATACGTAAACATTTTCGACCGGCCCACGGTGCCATACTTACTAAATCTTCTGCTCCGGCTGAAGTTGTAATTGAATCAACTGAAGCTGGGTGAGCTAGAGTTTTATTTTCGGATACTAAAGCTGCAGCTGTGACTTGTGCCATCATAAAACCGGACTCCAATCCGGGGTCATGCGCAACAAACATGGGTATTTTATCATCAATACCTTTCATGAAATAATTGATGCGGCGTTCAGAAATTGCACCAATTTCAGAGATTGAAATTGATAATATATCCAGTGCCTGAGCAACAGCTTCAGCATGAAAGTGGCCGCTGCTTCGAATTTCCTTATTTGAAAAAATAAGCGGATTATCACTGATGCTGTTGGCTTCATTTTCTACTATATCTTTAGCAGATTTATATAATTCTCTACTGGCGCCATGAACATGAGGAATACAGCGGAGACTGTAGGGGTCCTGGATGCGGTCACAATCTGCGTGATCATCAACAATCGCACTTTTCTCCAATAACCGCCACACATTACCCGCAGACTCAATCTGACCACGGTGTTTTTTTAATTTATGGATCTTGGCTTCAAATACGTTCCGGCTGGAAAGACTGGCTTCCACAGACATAGCACCGGAAATATCCGCTGTTTTCAATATGTTATCAGCAGCAAGTAACGCTTTTATCCCCAAAGCAGCAGATACTTGTGTTCCATTGATCATAGCCAGGCCTTCTTTTGCTTCCAACTCCAATGGATTTAAACCCGCTTCTTTAATTGCTACCAATGCTGGCATAATACGATCCTGAAAATGAACATCTCCCTCACCGATAAGTCCCATCGCTAAATGCGCTAACGGTGCCAGATCGCCACTGGCTCCCACTGATCCCTGTCGGGGAATGACCGGTAAAATATCATGATTGATAAATTCAATTAATTGCTTTGCAACTGCTGGTCGCACACCGCTATATCCTTGGGCGAATGTCATCAATTTTAAGATCATGATCAGGCGAGTTATTCCGGAATCGAAAGGTTTTCCCACTCCGGCTGAATGGCTTCTCACCAAATTCAGTTGTAATTGTTTTTGGTCTGATTCTGGAATGGACACCTTGCTTAACTTGCCAAAACCGGTATTGACGCCATAGATATGGATACCACTGGCAAGAAGTACTTTAAGATTTTGATGAGATTTCTTGATGGCTTGACGAGTGTCAGGAGTCAGGCGGACCTTACCGGGCGCCACGAGAAAAGACTGCAGATCTTCTGTGTGCAGGAATGTCTTCGAAATAGACAGGGTACCCATTGGGGAATTTATGAGGGGAATCAATACAATAAAATATCATTTATACTTTATTAAATTCATTCATGTCCAATCCACAAATCTCTGTTATTGGCTTCCCTTTAGACGAAAACTCCTCATTCATGCGGGGGCCGGCCAATGCGCCTGACGTCATCAGGAAAAACCTGGAATCGTATTCTATCAACCTCTGCGCTGAAAATGGAGTGGATTTCAGAAATAATCCCTGTTGGAGTGATGTTGGCAATGTTGAATTGACGACTGGTAGCGATGCCATGGATCAAATTGAAGAAAGTATACGTGGTTTATTGGATAAAGGAATTAAACCGCTTTCGCTGGGGGGCGATCACTCCGTTATATTTCCCATTATTAAAGCATTCGCTGAAAAATATGAAAAGCTAAATATTTTTCATATCGATGCCCACCCGGACCTGTATGATAATTTCGAAGATAATCCATACTCCCATGGCTCCCCTTTTGCTCGCATCATGGAAAATAGATTGGTGAATAAACTCGTACAAGTGGGTATTCGCACAATTAATCCAGCACAGCAAACGCAAATTGACAAATTCGACGTTGAAGTCCACGATATGATCAATTTTGACTCATCCATGAATTTTGATTTTGACGGGCCGGTTTATATTTCCATAGACTTGGATGGACTTGATCCGGCCTTTGCTCCCGGTGTTTCCCACCATGAACCAGGAGGATTAACCACTCGCCAAGCACTGGAAATGATCCAAAACCTGGATTATGAAATTGTAGGTGCTGACATCGTTGAATACAATCCCGATCGCGATATCAATGATATGACCGCTATGGTCTGTGTGAAGTTGTTGAAAGAACTATTGGCGAAAATGACTTCATAATACCGTGAACGACCTCGCTTTCGAAAACAAAGCCGAACTCCATAAACATTTTTCCACCCATTGCTTCAATGAAACGTGGAAATTGATTGATAAAGAAAATCGTTCTGATGAAGAAAATGAAGAAATGGTACACTACGCCATAGCATCATTATTTCATTGGTCCAAGCGGGAGGATTGCACGAACCGCCAAAAAAGCATCGGCTGCTGGCAAATATCCCGTTGTTATGCCTTAGTCGGCAATCTGGAACAAGCTGAAAAGTATGGAAAATTATGTTTGGAATTCAGCGAAAATGAGGAACCGTTCTACTTAAGCTACGCCCATGAAGCATTAGCCAGAACTGCAGCCCTTGCCGGAAAAACAGAAGAAAAGAATAAATATATAAAAATTGCTAGAAACCTGGCCAAAAAAATAAAAGAAAAGGATGAAAAAGAACTCATCCTTGCTGATTTGATAACTATCACATAATTAATTCTTCAATACCATTAAATGTCTGCATGCGCACCGGAATGGCATCACTGAATGCAGATCCATAACGCTTTTTCACGACCCGCTCATCCATCACGATAAATAAGCCTGCATCCTCAATCGTGCGGATCAACCGTCCGAATCCCTGCCGAAAACGAATCACTGCTTCAGGAACACTGAATTCCATGAACGAATTCCTGCCTTGTTGCTGCAGCATATTACTGTAAGCCTGTACACGAGGTGCAGTTGGAACACTGAAAGGTAATTTTGATATGATCAATATTTCCAGTAAGTCACGTGGTAAATCCACACCTTCCCAAAATGCGTTTGTCCCTAGTAAAATTCCGTTTTTTGTTCTGTGCATTCCTTTCAGCATAGCATATCGGGATGTACCCGATACCTGAGCAAAAACTGGAAGCTTCCGTCCTAATGGTTTTTTCATTAGTTCATGATAAACATTATTTAATGCCTGCCGTGATGTGAACAAGGCCATTATCCGTTTACCATAACGTTCGTGACATTCATAGATAACGTCAGCAATCAGACTTGGGTTCTGACCATTTTTTCCCTGGAATTGATAATATCGAACTTGATCTTCATAGTAAAACGGACTATGAAATTCCATCGTGTGTACATCTTCATTATCCAAAAATGCCAAACCTGTGCGCTGGAGGAAATAATCGAAACTTTCTTCAACACGCAAAGTGGCTGACGTTAAAACACATTGTTTTATAGATTGAAAATATGTGTTCGCTAAGTCCTCTGCAATATCGATGGGAGCTCCATTTACAGAAACGTGTAAGTCTTTTTCCCTGCCTCGTCCCTGACGATACTGACCCTGCTGCCAATATACCCAGCTATTCTGCTGATCATGAGTTAGTAATGCAATTTCTGTTTGCAGTGCTACAATGGCCTCCAAACTGCGTTCAAATAATTGATTCATTTCACCCAATTCCTCTTTACCAGGATCCAGCTTTTGTAGTTGATTCAATATCCCTTTTAGTGCTTCACTAACTTCGGCTAACGCTAATTCAAATTCCTGGATTTGTGGGAAAACATTGTTATAGCCTTCTAGCAGATTTTCCAACATAATATGCTGGGGATAGGGAACTTTGTCATTAATTCTGTCAGCGATTGAATTGGCAAGATCCTTAAAAAATTCCAGGCCATTCTTACGAGATGTTTCACAACCTGTTTGTAATGCTTTGTAATGCATTTTTATTTCAGGATTATCATCAAACAACATTTCTATCTTTTGCGCCCAGCGTTTGGCACTAGTGGTTTTGGGATCCATGATATCCAGAATGGCATTCACTTTGAACATGTTTACTTCAAGAGTTAGTTGATCATAAGCAACATCCACTAGATTATGCGCTTCATCGATAATGACAGCTTCATATTCCGGTAACAATCCCGGATTATTCATGTTGGATAACAACAATGCATGATTCACGATGATCACCTGGGAATCCTGAACTGCCTGACGAATAGGCCCAAAATAGCAGCCGTCATTTGGCGCGCATAATGAAGTCGTACAAAACCCCGGTTCGCTTTGGATCATTTCTGCAACTTTAAACGGCCGGCACCCCCAGAAACCTGCGCATTCTGATAAATCACCTGTCTGCGTTACATGGAGCCAAACAATAATAGGAAATAATGATTCAATTTCATCCTTATGTAACAATTGCGCTGCATCCGTTATTAGCCAGTTTAGCCGTGTTAAACAAATATAGTTGCTCCGTCCTTTTAGTATGATTGCATGGAGTGGCACATCTAGTGCCTTTGCCAACAATGGCAGATCCTTATTAAACAGCTGATCCTGCAAATGTTTTGTATGACACGATATAACAACAGGATTTTCATTTTCATTATTGAAAGCTTTTTGCAATGCAGGGAATAAGTAAGCCATGGATTTACCCAGTCCTGTACCTGCTTCAATGGCACAATAACTTTGTTCTTTATTCAGCGTCTCTAAAACATATTCGCCATATTCCTGCTGTGCAATGCGATGTTCAAATGTATCCATAACTTTGTTTAATCGGCCACCTTCAGTAAAAACATCTTCAACTGTTAATTCCGATAAGTTACTATTTCCTTGAGCTACAAATGCATTACTATACAATTGTTTGTCTAATTCAGATTCCACTAATCCCGTTTTTAGATTTCCCTCTTTTTTTAGATAATTATTGATATTTATATATAATGATTTATTATGCATATCATGATTTTTGGAAACAGCCACTATTTTGGAGAATACTTCCAAAGGATAACTGGCAGCTTCATGGACCAAATGCTGAAAAATGATCCCGGTATTTTCTGTATCAGCTTCGGCCCTATGGGCTCCTACTGCGGATAAGTTGAAATATTCTGCAATGGAACCCAGGCTATGTGTTGGATGGAAAAACATGAATGTGCGGGCCAATTGTAGAGTATCATATAATTGGTGCTCAACAATATTTTTATCATAGCGATCACAAAGCAGATTCAAAAAACTGATGTCAAAAGAAATATTGTGTGCAACCAGCGGAAAATCTTCAAGAAAATTGATGATATTATCGACGATATTGCGCTCGATCGGGGCGTCTGAAACCATGGCATTAGAAATACCTGTGATGTCAGTGATAAATGAATCAATGGGACGTTCAGGATTGACCAAAGTAACAAATCTATCAACAGCTTCGCCCCCTTCAAATTTGATGGCAGCAATTTCGATGATACGATCATTTTCCGAGCTTAAGCCCGTCGTTTCAAAATCAAATGCTATGTAAGTAGAGAGATCGAGTTCGCGGAGGAGTTCTTGACGGTTCATTACATTCCGGCAAAAACACGGATAACGTCAAACAGTAAGGATGGTTTTTTGCGGACAGCTATAGAGAAAAGTTTAAGCAAACTACGATCATCGGCCGGTACCGCTGAAATGCCATCGGCAATGCGATTCAAGTCATCATCCGTAAATCGGAATATGGTTTCTTTGATGCGGTAAAATCTTTCATGGTTCTTGCCGCCGATCTTGTGCCATTCCTTTTCGTAGGCAGCCAGGTTTTTACGTGCAGGGCCGCCATTATGTAGCGCTTTTACAGCCGTTTCTGCCGCCAGTAATCCACTGCGCATACCAGGCACAATGCCCCCGCCTGTCACCGGATTGACCGTGTGCGCGGCATCACCGACCAGCATGAGCCCATCCATCACCATTTGCTTCACTGTTTTATCAATGGGAATTCCGCCCACTACTGTTGTCAATACAGATGCTTTGGGATATTTCCAAGCCAGGAATTCATCAAGGAATTTTTGGGCAGATTTACCATCTTTAGCATAATACCCGGAAATAGCCACCCCGATATTGGCTTTATTTTTCCCTTTTGGAAACACCCATAAATATCCCCCGGGAGCCCATTTTTTGGATAAATAGAATTCAAACATATGTTCATCCACATCAATACCCGTTACAGTTTTCTGAATACCGCATTCCATATTCTTAAGCTTAACCGTTGTTTTGAGACCGGCCCAGCGCCCTACTCTGCTTTCTACACCATCAGCACCCACAACAATTTTAGCCCGCTTTTCAAACCGTTCACCCACATGTGTGCCTTTAACACCCACGACTCTATCGTTTTCAATAATTACATCATCTACATAAGCTTTAGTTACGATTTGAGCGCCTGCACTAGAAGCGTATTCTGCAAGATCATAATCAAATATGCGGCGATCAAGAATATACCCTTTTTGTTGTAAATCAAATTCAACCACTGTTTCATTGGGTGCAATCAGCCTAATACGGTTGATGGTAGATGCTATCCAGCGTGGATCCGGTTCATGAAAAATGCGTAGACCGGCATCACTGACGGCTTCCCCGCAGCGCACGGGTACGCCAATATCGCGGTCTTTCTCTAAAAGTAATACTGAAAGTCCGCCTTCAGCAGCAACTCGGGCGAATGTTGAACCGGCGGGTCCTCCTCCAACGACTATACAGTCGAATTCCTTTTGTTCTTTCCACATATTAAGCCGCCGCTTTAGAGGATTTTTTAGGATCAGTCTGGCTTAAGACTTCAATGGGGCACACATAAACACAGATATCACAATCGATACAAATATCATGGTCAACACTGATTTCTGCTTCCTTAACTTCAATACAATTAACTGGGCAAACACCTACACAGCACCCACAAAAATCACATTTATTTTCGGCTATTTCAATCATGGTCTACAGCAAACGTTGGAAAAATGATGTTATAGCGAAAGTAATGATAAGTTCGTAAACCAAAAAATAGAATTGCTAAAGGGATCAAAAACCATGGTAAACGAACAGAAACAAACATGGCTGCAATAAATACTGGATAAATACGTGCGCGTTCAATATGGCGCTTATGTTCAGGAAACACAATCGCTATTAAATAAAAAGGTGCAATGACTGCAGCTGCTGTACTGATTACAGGGTCATCAAATCTTATTCCAATAAGCGCACCAGCTAACACCAAAAGGGAACATACTGCAATCAATCCTTTACCTGGCTGATAGCCTTTTTCAGGTATTAAATCCAAGTCAATTTGATAAACGAGTAGTACTGAAATATATACCAAACCATATGGGAAAAAATGTTTAAGAGTAACAAAGAAGTCTCCATTTAACCAGCTTAACCAGCCCCAACCTGTCATGAACAAAACCAAAGCAAAGATGATATGGTGTATTATAAATGTGAGATTAAAATCGATGTTTGTAAATGAAATTTTTTCTTTTTTGAAAATGATGGTAGTGATAAACGTTACAATTAATAAGGTAATTAATCCAACACCGGCCAATGACATATCCCAGTAAATATAGCGGTCTGACATAGCTTGCTGGGCACTGGTACCGGAGGTCATCATTATCCAGACAGCAAACCAACTCAACGGTTTCAGTTTCATTAAACGATCCAGCTTTTCCGAAAACGTCGATAGCGTTTTATAAACAGCGGATTCAGGTTTGATGATACGAGAGATGATCATTGGATCAGTTTGATCCCAAAGGCAATATCAAGTACTTCGTTAATAATAATAAATCCAACGACCGTTGCAGCGATGCCCAATAAGACGATAATGATCTCTTTAGAAATAATGGACTTGTCCATGCCTGTTTTAAGTTCTTCAATAAAATGATCAACACCCCATTTTTTCAAGATAAATATCGCTGTCAGCATACCGCCGATGGGAAGCATGTATTTGGAGGATAAGTAATCCATAAAATCAAAAAATGACATACCGAGAAACTCTGTTATGTTTATTCCTCCACCCAGAGAAAACGAACAAAAAGCACCCACGATTGTAATGACTAATCCAAATCGAATAGTCGCTTTTTTCCTGGTCCACCCTTTTTGATCGATGAAGTAAGCAGTGACGACTTCCAGGATAGATATCGCTGATGTAAGCGCAGCCATAAAAAGCAGAAAAAAGAACAATGTACCCCATAAAGTGCCGGCATCTAATTGCGGAAAGACAGATGGCAGAACAACAAAGATCAGTCCAGGTCCTTCAGCTGGATTCGCACCCAGAGCAAACACTGTTGTAAAAATAGCTACACCAGCAAGCATAGCGATGGCTGTATCCAAGGTAATCACCCACAAAGCTGAATTAAGTAAATTTTGTTTTCGCCCAAGATAACTTCCATAAGTGATCATGGTTCCCATTCCCAAGCTCAACGTAAAAAATGAATGTCCCAACGCCAGGACGACACTGGAAGCTGTTAAGTCTTCAAAGCGCGGTTTAAATAAAAATGAAATTCCTTCCATCCCTCCAGGGAGCGTCATGCCCCGCACAGCCAGCATGCCTAATAGAATAATAATAAGCGGCATCATGATCTTGGACCATTTTTCAATTCCACCTTTAACACCATTAACGATGACCCAAATACAAACGGTCATAAAAATAACTTGAAAGAAAATGGGGCTCCACGTTCCTGTTATAAAATTATTAAAAACATTACCTGCCGAATCCGGATCTCCCGCCAACTCTTTAAAACCACCAGTGACGGAGATAACTACATATTTCATTATCCAACCGCCCACAACACCATAAAAGGAAAGAATTACAAAGGCAGAAGCCACACCAAGAAATCCCAACCATTTCCAATTAGTTTTTGGAGCCAATGTTTCAAATGCCCCAACTGGACTTAATTGTGTTCTTCTACCTATAACAAATTCAGCAATCACAATTGATAGACCTACCACCAGAATACACACAAGATATACAACTGTAAAAGCAGCACCACCATTTTGTCCAGCCATATGCGGGTATTTCCAGATGTTACCGATTCCCACAGCGGATCCGGAAGCAGCCAGGATAAAGCAGC
>SCKQ01000022.1 GCA_004124535.1 Fidelibacterota bacterium | reverse complement strand
TTCCCCTTTGTACCTACAAAGAGAACACCACCGCCACTATCTCCCATACGCTCTCCATCTTCCAGTTCCTCTGGCCGCGGAGGTCGAAGACCGCCATCATACCATACAAGTTTTACCGGAACCATACTTTTACGCGCGGGGTATTGATAGGTTACCATAGATGACTGGGGGTAGGTTTCATCATTTATCGGGCTTGAACTGGCCTGAACACTAACCGGGTCTCCAAGTTTCAACGCCCAGAATGGCTGGTCCATCAAGTGCGCACCCATATCACCCAGGGCACCAGTCCCATAATCAAGCCAACCGCGCCAGTTAAATGGTAAATAGGCTGGATGGTACGGCCGTTTCGGTGCCGGTCCCTGCCACAAATCCCAATCCAATGTGGAAGGCACCGCTGGCTTTTCATTTGGACGATCTATACCCTGCGGCCAAATGGGTCGGTTTGTCCAGACATGCGCTTCATAGACGTCTCCAATGGCGCCGCTCCATATCCATTCATTGATCAACCGTGCTCCTTCGCCAGCATGTCCCTGGTTACCCATTTGTGTTGCTACTTTCATTACCCTAGCCGTTTCAGCAAGTTTTCGAGCCTCTTGAACTGTGTGAGTCAGCGGTTTTTGCACATAGGCATGCTTGCCCATCTTCATAGCCATCATCGCTGCGACCGCGTGGGTATGGTCCGGTGTACTGACCGTTACGGCATCGATCTCCTTTTCCTGGTCAAGCAGCACACGAAAGTCCTTATAAAGTTTTGCCTTGGGAAATTTTTCGTAGGCCTTTGCAGCTCTTTCATCATCGACATCGCAAAGAGCATAGATATTTTCAGAATTAACGCCGACTGTATCATTATAGCCCATGCCGCCAACTCCGATACAGGCCATATTCAATTTATCACTTGGGGCAGTATAGCCATTACCTCCCAAAACATAGCGCGGCATAATGGTAAAGGCTGCAGCTGCAGCAGTTTTGCCGATGAATTCCCTTCTGGAAATGAACCGCTTTTTCTTTTTGTCGTTCATGTCTTAACCCCAGATAAAATCTTATGATTAATTTCTTCGATCTTCGCCAGAACGCCTTTCTGCACCACTTCTTTTGTCATTACTCCTCAGTTGATCCTTTGTTCTGCGGTGGTCAGCTCTACGATCCTGTTTCTTTCTTTTGTCTTCCATTTTTCTTCCCTCTATTTACTAATTAATATACCATTATTTTTCCAAATTTACGGACTGTATCGTATCAACCAGGCATCAGAATCATATTGGTTATCCGGATAACTGGTATAGGAATCCGTTGTCCCAGCCATTATCAAATCACCATTATCTGCCTCAATTATGGATTGTCCATAATCCCAGTATTCTCCACCAAGTATTTTGGTCCATAGTGTATCCCCACTCGCATCCGTCTTCAAGAGCCAAAAATCTTCTTGCCCAGCAGAACCAGGATAAACATTGGTATGCCCCAGGATATAATATCCACCATTGCTGGCAGCAATAATATCATTGGCCCAGTCATCGTCCCAATCATCTGTGCTGGAAGCATCATAAACCTGTTCCCATTCTTTGGCCCCTGATGAGCTGTATTTTACGATATATACATCATCGTAATTATTGCAGTACCCGGCAGCCACATATCCACCTTCTGGCGCCTCACAAACCGCATTGAGAGACTGCTGGGTATTGTTACCGAAACGCTTTTTCCAGACCTGGTTTCCACTGGCATCGGCCTTGACCATGAAATGCTTGTAGGCACCATGGGATGTACCAGAGAAACCAACAAAGACAAAATCGCCATCCGATGTTTCAATAAGAGATATCGCTTCGTTATATGAAGAGCTAGAGAAAGTTTCGTTCCAAATCAATATACCACTATCACTGTATTTACGTAGCATTGCCTGGGCATTATCTCCATCGTCATCCTGGGTTCCTGCAACGACAAAACTACCTCCTGATACTTCAATCACGTCCTCTCCCCAGTCATTTTTGCTAGCAGTACCGTAAGTATCTTCCCACTGAATTTCACCAACGGCGTCCGTTTTAACAATCCAGAGATCTTCGAGCCAGGGAGGGTCAGGGTCAGTTGTATATCCTGTAAAAATATAGCCGCCATCCGATGTTTGTTGAACGCTCTTAATTAATTCATCCGTCGATTCATCGCTACTACCATACCCATAGCTCCTAGCCCATTCTTCTTCCCCATTACAATCTGTCTTGACCAACATAGCATCATAATTGAACATACCGCCAACAATAAAACCGTCATCACTTGTTTGACTGACGCACCAGCCTTCATCCATATCACCGCCACCAAAGGTGCGTTGCCAAACAATACCACTCTCATCATTTGAATCACAACCATTTTGTGCCTCATCATCTGCACAAGACAATGTTAATAATCCTATCAGCCAAATTACTTTTGGTTTGATTCTCAAATTGATCATTCACTAACCATTGGTTATGGAATAAAGATAGCTCTAGCTTCGGCAAATTCGCTATCACCAGACAAAACATAGCGCTTACCATCAAGCCAGTAACATGCGGAGAGATTGGCAACACCCCAGTAATAAGGGTCATCCGTCTTACTAATATAACCCACTGCGAAAACTTGCCCGTCTTTTACACCAATGTCATGGACTTCAGTAATCTCATATAGATCTGTACCATCGTCCAGTTCAACCCTGTTTCTATTTTTCCAATAAGTAGCGCGGTTGCCCACGTTGACTGTATTCTGGTAACCAGCAGCATATATATCTGATCCGTCAACATAAATTGCCCAAGCTTCCGCACCTGAATTTGCTGCTTTAGATAAATTAATCTGCGTTTTATTCTGGCCTACAACTCGCCAATACACTGCTTTACCGACAAAATCATTGGTATTGGGTAAATGATAACCAGAAATGTATGCTTTATCTCCGGAGATGAATATATCGGTGGCCCCAGCATCCCCTGAGGTGGTCAAGCTTCTGCGTGCACCGTTAATCCAATAGCAGGCGCGCTCCTGGTGATGGTTAGTCATAAACAACCCTGTCACAATAATAACTGATTCCCTAATCCCAATCCCATAAGCTATGGCATCATACGACCCATCAGTTAGGTCTGTTCGTTCACCATTTTTCCAATAACAGGCGATAGGATAGCCCTGATTAGTAAATCTGTTGCCAGCTATATACACATCTCGTTCATGTACAGTGATTTTATCCGCTTCAGCGTTATTTCCTAACAATTCATAGCGAGTCTCATTAATCCAATAACAGACCCCCTGTTCATTATTGGAAACATAATAATAACCGCTTGTATATACATCTCCATTGTATACTTTAATATCTGTTGCTTCACCATAGCTCCCGCTAGGTAAGTCTACCCGCTCTCCATCCGCCCAGTAAAAGGCAGTAGTTGTATAAACATCTGGGCTTTAATATCCACCGACAAAGGCACCAATGTCATTCTGATTCTCGTTGTCCTCACAACTGAAAAAGAATACAACTATGGCTAGTATTATTAGAAATCGCCCCATCAACATTTCCTTGAACTGAAATAATTTAATTGATATTCCATGGAACGCCAAAAGTGAAATCAGTTAACTATGGATTGGTTATGCTTCGGATATTTGCTGTCCATTGGTTCCAAAGGATACCATGGACATAACACTGGTGAAGATACGGGTAATAATCTTCAAACGCTGATTTTCATCATTTGTCTCAATGAGCTTTTGCTTTATTTTGTTAGGCAGATTAATTAACTCGACAAAATCAAACGATTGATTTTTGGCCATATGGCGCTCCATATCTTCGTTCAACCCTAGTTTCAACAATATGTGCAGGTATTGATCTCGTGTCTTTTCTAATAAATCTGCTTTAGCAGATTCTTGGTCCTCAAGGTATGTAACGTTACCAATCCAGAGCTTATCGTTTTCCTGCACTTTGTCTTTGATACGAAAGCACCGCTGTCCTTGGACGATTATATCATATTCGCCAGTAGGGTGTTCTTTTAATACCCGGATTATCTTCACACTGCAGCCAATACTTTTTACTCCCTTGTCATCTCTTAACACAATCCCAAACGGAGCACGCGTTTTAATGCGATCCTTTACCATCCGCTTGTAGCGCGGTTCAAATATGTGTAAAGGAATCCGCTCCCTAGGCAGGGCGACGATGTTTAAAGGAAATAGTGGGATATTATCCAAAAAATAAACTCATACTATTCATCTCTTTTTAACAAGTATCCCCAGAAAGACTGGCCATCAATTTCCGGGTCGTCGTTGATCTCTATTACTTCCATATCATGAAAATATTGATCATAAACAGTCTCCCGCTCATGCGCTAAGGGTGTTTCGCAAAAACAGGTTTCACACCATTCTACAACCATTGGTTTAGTCAATTTTGCCTTTCGAATTGATGATACGATTTCTCGGCCAGCTGGTTTCTGACCAGTGATAGTTCCATCACTCAATTTCTGGTAAAACTCACCCATCTTTTCTTCTATCATTGTTGCTTTTATATGATAACGCATAGGGCTGTTTAACCTTCGCGATGCAGTCCCGTTCTCACCTAGGTAAGTTCATTTCCATATCTGCTAGAACATAGGCCATAACGGCCAATGCAGCAACACAATGATTGAACTCATTAAAATCAATTTTATCAAAGGTATCAGCATTGGTGTGGTGGTACCAAAAGTATTTTGTTCCATCCACCTTTAAGGACATAACGGGGACACCTTCATCGTTGAGCGGTGCCACATCAGCAGCCCGGCCACCAGTAGTTATTTCGTTTGCCTTTATTGAGATCAATAATTCAGAAATAGCATCAATAATTTCTCTTCCAGCTTGACTACCAGTAAATCCAAATCCACTAGGTTGAAATACACCACCATCCGATTCGATCGCAACCATATGTTTATCTAATTCATGACGATGAACATCTCGATAAGCTTTACTGCCCTTGCCACCATTTTCCT
The DNA here is from genome assembly GCA_004124535.1 of Fidelibacterota bacterium. The sequence goes on along the minus strand of SCKQ01000022.1, from coordinate 31,658 downwards.
CATTTGTCCACAACACGACACGCAGGGTTCTTTTTGGTCTTAGGCCCAGGTCATGAATCAGTTTTACCGCATGCCAGGCTGCTACACAACCGCCGCCATCATCCTGGGCACCCTGACCCACATCCCAGGAATCAATATGACCACCTAAAACAACAATCTCATCTGGATTTTCAGAACCTTTTAGATCGGCCACTATGTTCCTGGACCAGCGATTCGGTTCTGTCCTGGCGTCCATGTTCAATTGGATCACAATCTTTTCACCACTTTCCTGTTGACGGCGGAGCATCATGGCATCCTCTATGGTAAGGGCAGCATGTGGAATACGTGGTATATCCTCGGTATAAGCCATCATACCGGTATGTGGTGTATAAAGTGAAGCGGAGCCAACTGATCGTATCAGGCTAGCCACGGCGCCGTATTTTGCAGCTACACTGGCACCTTTATAGCGGTATTGTACAGTTTCACCATAACTGGTGAATGGTGCATTAAATAACACGATCTTACGCTTGACTTCATCTTTAACGATTTCAAGTTCAGCAAAACTATCAACCACCAATACATCAGCACGGATACCATGCTTTGGGGTGCCAATACTGCCACCCAAACCAAGCATTGCCAGATCTTTTTTAAATGGTTTGATCAATCGAGCTGATTCTGATCCCCTGACCCAGACCGGTACCTTTACCGGCTCTCCTTTGACTACATCAAAACCATCCTGGTGCATTTCGCCGATAATCCAATCCAAGGCATATTCGAGGTTTTTCGAACCGCTCAACCTGGGGCCAAAAGTGTTGCAAAGATAACCGAGCTGCTTATATGCGCCGCTGTCTGTGAGCGCCGCTGTAATCAGTTTCTTTGTTTGATCGCTGTAATCATCAGCGATGGAACTGGCAAAAATATGGTATGAAATAAGTAATAGGATTAACGCCGTGCGCATTAGCCTTATCAAATGAATCTGCATTATGTGAATACTTGCGATTTCAATCACAAATATTCATTGATAAAGTCAACTACAAGATGAGCGAGTTCCGGCCCTTTTTCCTCTTGTAAAAAGTGTCCGGCACCCTTGATTGTTGTGTGTGGCTGGCCGTGCGTACCAGGTATTAGTTTCTGGAAATAACCATCGCCGCCTGCAGTAATGGGGTCAGAATCACTGAAAGCAGTCAAAAATGGCTTATCCCATTGTTTCAGCACCTCCCAGGCCTTGCGGTTTGGCTCGGAAGCAGGGTCATCAGGCCGGATCGGAACCAGCATGGGAAAGCGCCGGGCCCCAGCCTTGTATTTTTCAGTTGGGAAGGGCGCATCGTAGGCGTCCCGTACTTCCGCACTCATTTCTGCCACGCAGCCCGATGCGATGATCTTTCCAACCTTGAATACGGGAGTATTCTGGGAGAATTGCTGCCACTGAACGAACGCATCCGGAGTGTTATAATCGCCAGTGGGCAAGAATGTATTGGCCGCCACAATGCGCTTGAATCTGTCCCCATGTTCCGCTGCAATACGCAGACCGATCAAACCGCCCCAATCCTGACAGAAAAGTGTAATATTCCTTAGATCCAGTTCCTGAACCAAAGCTGTCATCCAATCCACATGTTTTTGATAAGTGTAATCTTCCTGATTGGCTGGCTTATCCGATTTACCAAAACCAACCAGATCCGGCACGACAACCCGATGTCCGGCATTTACGACAATAGGTATCATTTTACGGTATAGATAGGACCAGGAAGGTTCCCCATGGAGCAGAAAAACCGTTTCATTATCACTTGTACCTTCATCCAGATAGTGAACTCGTACCTCATCACATTGTAGATAATGCGGTTCAAAAGGATAATCAGACAGATCGGTAAATCTGTCATCGGGTGTCCGTAAAATTTCCATTACCTTAATTGCCTCCTTCTTTATGCCAAAAGAAAACTATGCTAATACCAGCCAGTATCAGTCCCAGCCCTTCCCGCTGTTGATCCCACAGACCAATCATACGGTTATCGAGCTGGATAAACATAATATCATTGAATACTTCTGCAAAAACAAATAAACCAAGCACTAGAAAAAAACAGCCGGTCATCAGTTTCAATTTACGAGCTTTGCTATTAGTGACAAGGATCAGCGCAGCAACGATGCCATAAGCAGGGACCCAGATAAACCAATCTGGATCATTTAAATTTAAAATTGCGAATAAGGTAAATACACCGGCGGTGAATATTCGGCTAAAGACCATATTATTACCTAAAACAGCCGAAAATTCATTTATCATAAATAAAGATTAACTGGCTGCTTCTGGTTTTATTTCATTATTATAGAATACCCGGGTAAAATAAAGCACCACGAGTAGAAGCAGTCACTGCACAGGCTCAGGGTAAAATCAAAATATTTATAGTTCCTACTGGCCATAGCAACGGTTCCTTCTGGTTATGAATTATTTACGTGAATTATTGTACACCAATTCAAGAATAAAGTCAATATATTGAGTAGTAAACTCAAATCCAATTTGCACAACCGAGGTAATATTTCAGTTCCGCATCTCCAAAATTCAGAGCATTTCTCCCTTTTCGAATCCATTTAACGGATAAATCCTCATTGAGAATAACGATCGCAGGCATGATTTCCTCTGGTGATAGAATTAAGTCCAGTTTTTTTGCGATAGAAAAATTCTGATCAGGAATGAACGGGAAAGGAAAGTCCGTATTGAATTTTACTTCCTGCACTGCTTCATTGCTGCCAGGAGATAGTACCAGAAAACTGGCATTGCATTTTTCGAAATCACCCAGTTGTTCCTTAATCCTGAGCAATTGCTGCCGGCAGACCGGGCACCAGGTTGCTTTTATAGTTACAACAATCATGATGTGCGCTTTTGCCAATGCTGCAACATCGATCTCTTTTCCAGCAGATGAAGTAACAGTTGCTGGAAAATAAATTTCCTTCCTGGCTGAATCCGTCTCAAAACTTGATCCAAATACAATACCCCAAAAAAATATTGCACTGAATTTCATTCTGTGTTTTAAGATGCCCTTATTCATACTATTTGACCAAAAGTATTTTTCTTGCCTGAAAATAATTGCCGCTGGTCATGCGGGCAATATAAATACCGCTTGGATAATCTCCCCCATCCCATTCTACACTGTGTTTCCCTCTGGATAATTTTTCATTGACCAGTGTTGTTAATTCAGCACCATTAATATCATAGACATTCACACTTACAAATTCTGATGTGGGGATAGTGAAATCAACTGTGGTCGCCGGATTGAAAGGATTGGGGTAGTTGTAGGAAATACTGTAATGACCCAGTATTGGTTCTGGTGAAGCCACAGCAAGGGGATTGGTGTTCACATAAATTTCGTATTGCTGGATATCGGTCTGTCCCGTGCCATAGACCACTTCATTGCCCAATTCAAAGTCAGCAATATATTCGTCAGGATTCAGCATACCTTGACTGACCAGGTGATCCACAAAATGGTGGACTCCCAATACACCGCTGTATTGGGGTTCAGCTGATAAAAATGCGAAATAGGTCCAGGAATCCCAATTGGCCCGGTAAAGGTTATAGTCAAAACCAGCAAAGGTAACTGTACCGATAATATTTCCCGCAGGACCAATAAGATTGTTGTCCATCCAGATCATTACTTCAGTTGTAATTCCTGTTTCAGAGGACATTGAATCAGTAGTTACCCAGAATTCGAAGGCCAAGTTATAAGATCCTGCAGCATCCATATCCAAGTCATAGACCACATAAAATTCATCCAGGTTTTGGATCTTGATCGGCAGTGCCGCATTTGTGGAACTGCTGCTCCAGGGTTTCTTGCCAAAAATCACTTCCGGGTACGCCTTGACATTCGAACTACCACCGGGCCAATTCCAATTCCAGCCAAAATGTATATCATCGCCGGATCCGGTCCGATAGATACACTGGATGAAATCAGTGATGCTACCCTGACCCCAGACATTATTCTCCACTAAATAACTCTCGATTGCAAACTGAGACCAGCCATTACAATTATAAGTTGTATCCTGAGCCCTGGTCAGCGTCAATGCAAATAAGATAAAAATAACTGCTTTCATGAATTTTCCTGATTGACTGTAAACCTGGGAAAGAATTGACCAGTCGTTTTCATGTAGTCTGCGTACGCAGGACCAAATTTCTCAATCATATAGTTTTCCTCTTTTTGGACATGCCAAACCCAAAAAATATGGATCGGGATCACAAAAATTATCAGCAGCCAGGACTTGTAGACCATGGCCATGATGGCGGTGCCGCTCCAGATAAACGCTGCGTATATAGGGTGCCGTACATATTGATACGGGCCTGTAGTAATCAGGGTCTTGGCCCTGGCAGAAGGCGGCAAAATAATGTGACTCCATACGAGTAATACTGCCGCATCAATACTAAACAATCCAATCAGGATCCAGCGAAATGTTGGTGCAATGCGCATTTCTGGAATGGATATCCAGGCGCTGATCTGTAATGCTACAACCCACAGCAATACGGTTGTTAATACACCAGTGGGACCAGAACCAAATATATTCTTATATCTGCCAGCCATTTATTTGAAATTAGCAGTTTTATTATAGATAACATTGCCGCTTTTGACAACCATAAACAATAATACATTGTTAACAACCATAAATTATTTTATGATATTTAATCTGCAAGTGTATATTCGTTACAATCAAAATGAAAACTGAATGATAAGCAATTAATTTATGGCCGTTAAACTAATTACTAATATACCTGGTCCCAATTCTATAGCATTATTAGAACGTAGGGAGAAGAGTGTAGCAAAGGGCCACGGCTCAGTATGTGATATATACATTCAAAAAGCGGAAAGTGCCCTGCTTACAGATGTAGATGGGAATGTATTTATTGATTTTGCTGGCGGTATAGGTTCAATGAACGTCGGTCATAGGCACCCTGAAGTGATGGCTGCAACAGAAAAACAACTGCAGAAATATATCCATACCTGCTTTACGGTGGCTCCATACGAGAGCTATGTAAAACTTGCTGAAAAATTATCGAATAAAGCACCAATAAATAGTGCCTGCAAAGCGGCCTTTTTTAATTCAGGAGCAGAGGCTGTGGAAAACGCGGTAAAAATTTCCAAAACTTAAACTAGGCGGGAAGGTGTATTAGTATTTACTGATGCTTTTCACGGTCGAACATTGATGACAATGACAATGACTTATAAAGAAGATCCTTATAAAAAAGGTTTTGGACCCTTTGCGCCACAGGTGCACCGCTTACCCTTCCCAAGCGAAGACCAGCACTTGACATTTGAAGATATTGATTTTGATCCAAAAAGCATTGCCTGTGCTGTAATTGAACCGGTTATTGGTGAGGGAGACTTTATTCCCGCAACCAAGGATGGTATGATGGCTTTAAGTAATTTTTGTAAAGATAATGGCATAGTGCTAGTAGATGACGAGGTACAGACAGGATTTGGACGAACGGGAACCTTATTTGCTATCGAACAATTTGACATCGAACCAGACCTGATCACAGTAGCAAAGTCAGTCGCGGGAGGGTTCCCTTTGAGCGGTGTTATTGGTAAAGCAGATATTATGGATAGCGTTAATACCGGAGGGATTGGTGGCACATATGGCGGTAACCCCGTGTCATGCGCGGCAGCTTTGGCGGTTCTAGAAATTATGGAAAAAGAACATATCCCAACTCGGGCGCGACATATTGGACAGCAAACAAGTATTATAGTTCAGGCTGTAATGGCTGATTGTCCGTGGATAAAGGAGGTTCGCGGAATAGGTGCAATGATCGGGATTGTTATCATTGATCCATATTCAGGGGAACCAGATAAACTACGGACTGGACGCATACATCAGTATGCCCTACAGCACGGACTGATCATGATCACCGCTGGTACTTATGGAAATGTGATCCGGACCTTGATGCCATTGATTATTGATGACCATACTCTCGCAGAAGGATTAAATATTTTATTAGATGCATTAAAAAAAGCATAACAAGTGTCCTCAAGTAGAATTAATTGGTTATTGAGTAAGTTTTTTCCCTAAAAATAGGATTACTACATATAGGATATTTTATTTACCAAGTCCACTGCAAATGGTGAGGCTAGTTTTTAGTACATTTTACAACGAGACTTCTGGATGTGATGAATATCCTATCCTTGGTCAAAAATGGTGGTATAAAATTGCAAAAAATGTGTTCTTCAGGAACAAACCCTGCTTCCTTCAACAGCGTGAATAATTGGTCTTTTGAGAACTTGTGCTTGTGCGGGTTTTCAAATTTCAGTCTGCTAAGAAAATATAGGATTTGCAAGGGACTGATGTCACCTCGAATTCTCTCCTGCGGTATTGCAATCACAAAAGTACCCTCTTCCTTTAATAATCCTCGGATATTTACTAATAATTCTTTGGGGTCGTCCATATGTTCCAAAACATGTGAATTTATTATGACATCAAATGAGAATTTGTACTTCTCAAAAAAATTCGGGGTAATCAGTTCTGCTGGAATTCCCTTTCTTTGCGCTACTGATATGGCTGCAGGATTAATATCCGCACCCATTACATTATATCCATAGGCCTGCTTTACACTTGAAGCATGCCTGCCAGTGTTACAACCATAGTCGAGAACATTACTATTTTCAACGGCAGCGGCAAACTTAATGATGCTTTCGTTTTCGTACTTTCCAAAGCGCAGAATGTTTGTGTATATCCAAACCGACATATCCATGAGCTTGGAATAAAAACTATCATATGGCGAAGCTTTATTCATGGTAGGAAATACATCAAGTTATTTTACGGCAGATTTTTAATTAAAATCATTTTATTAGAATTTATGGGTGACCAAGTAGTTTTTCCTCAGTTCTTTTGATATCAATTGATTAATAGGTTTTTTGCTTGGATTGAATCACATACTAAAATTTAAATCCGTATCAGAAAAATCATCTATTACATTTTCCAATTGGAGCGGATTTATTGAATAATGAATAACACAATCACCTCGTCCTTTATTCCGTCTGCTGATAGTGACTTTCAGTTTATCCACTAGCCACGTATAAGAAAAACCAAGACCCGACGCTCCCTGATTATAGTCCAAACCGTACTTGCGAACATATATATCCCGTAACGCTTCTGTATTTTCATAATTATTGGAAGAGATCAGTTTTATTTCTGATAGTTCAAAATCCACATAGCTCATATGAACCGCAAAGGGTTCTTTACTGCCATTAACAAAATACCAGTAATTGGGTTGCGTGTAGCTAAACCCGGGATAGCGATACCAGCTTAATTGACCATTGTCAATTAACTGATCTCTTTTCTTATTTACCGCAAGCAAGTGATCACCAAAATTGAATGTCAGAAAAATTCCATCCGGCAGGGTCGGTTGTACCGCTGGCGGTTCTTCCGCGGTAAGGATAGCGGACGCGGTAATAATTAATAGAGCAATGATCGGTAAGTGTTTTCTATCGAATGTCAGCACCAGATAAATCTAGGCTTAATTTTGGAAAAATTGGAGTAGTAGATAAATAACGGTTCCATGGTATCATACACTACTTCATTCAGCAACGGTAAAAGCAATATTCAGTGTGAATTTTTCCAGCGGTTCACGTACCCACCAAAATCCTTTCCTTTTCTCCTGCGGATCAGAAAAATTGTAATAATAAAATGTAAGGCGCATATATTTTGGCTTTTCTGATAATTGGCTGTCCTGTTCCAGAAGGCTTTGCACTTTTGTATTCCCCTGGCGCAAGGCTCGTAAAAACCGGGCAAACCAATAGCTATGGTCCAGATAACTGGTAATGTGCATTTGAATATTATCTAAAAGCTGCTGTCTTTCTCCAATCTCCATAGTATTTAGGTTTTGCAGTTCCGGCGCGGTTAAAAACTGGTCCAAGCGCAATTCACCCAATTTCATATCGCCCCTGGTCATAACCTCAAGAAAGCGTTTATACATTGAAAGAGAAAATTGTGCATCCATTATTCGCTCGATATACAGTGCTTCAAACCACATTTGCCAGTCCAGCCGCGGCATGTGCGGGAAAAAGAATCTCGGTGGCATTTGCAAAGCAACTGGTTTGTACTGAAAATGATAAGGTGTCCAATTTTCTCCATCGGAACTATGCGCTATGATGATTTCCGGACGCGTGGTGGTCATAACCCGAAAAAGACCGTAGGAATTCATAGACCGTGAATATCGTGCAGAACGTATCATGGAGCGGGTCACACCTGAAGGGGAAATACTTGCGCCTGTAATGCTTGATCGGTTACCGCGCAGGTCTAGGCGCAGGTAATAGCAACCCGTCCAAACAAACATGAACAGTACCAGCGCACCCACAGCAGATTGCAAACGCCTGGGCAGACCAATGCGGTAGTTTTCATTATTTTTTGGTACAAAAAACATCCTTATGGATGCAGGGACAGTCTGGTCATCTAGCAATGACAAGCATAGCAGCACCGTTAGCAAATTAAAGAAACCGTAGTTTCCGGTTATGATAATCATCACCTGTAAAAATATGAGTCCGGCTCCGGCGATGTTTTTAAACCGGCGGGGCAGGAAAATAAAAAAGGGCAGAATCAGTTCAACAGCATAGGTAATGAGTAGTGCTAATTTGTGGAACCATTGGGGCAACCAATGAAAATACCAGCTGATCCACGATGGTATTGGCTGGGTCCAGTAGTGATAATTCAATGCGGTTAGATCCAGCCAGGTATTTGCGTCTCCTGATCCAAAATAGGTGAATTTTACGACACCAGATTCGAAAATTAACTTGAACAGTAACAGCCATAACAGCCATCGTCCGATGCTATTGGGCTCAGTAGAGTCAGTATACTTCGCACGCAACTTCCAGGGTAAATAAAATAATGAGAGCAACATAGTTTCCAGCAATAATAGATCCCATTGAAAATTGAGAAAAGGTGTGGCAACCACTTGTAGTGAAAGATAACAACTCCAACTCACCAGCACTGAGATGGGCGGTAACACACCCAGAATCAGCAACAACGCGGATAAACAACCAGTAATAAATAATGCCGCCATACCGGTGGTCTCCGGAAAAAACCACAACCAGGTAGGTTTTTCCAGCAAATGCGATGCTGCCATTGATCCGTTTACACTGTTCAAACGTGCTTGATCAAGATTTTCGCTATAGGGAACGATACCTTCCGGACCGAACAAACCTGCTGATTGCACCCACAGGGAAATGAAAGCTATCATAATGGTAATACCTAAAATCCGGCCATAAAGCCAGGCGCTAGTACGGTAAGTAGATAACACAAGACTCTTACCCCAGAAAATGCGCGCCAATCGCGCAAAGGTCTTCCTGTTATTGGCTACAAATCGATACCCCCATTCTGACAGAGCAGCAAACCAAAGAAATCGTTTATAAGCCCAGTAGGCCCAACCCCGCCATGGATACTCCGCATAAAATCGATATATAGCAGCGGCAGCACGATAAGACTTTCCCGCTGGCGTAAAAAGGTAAACCGCTGAAGCATAATCTTCTGCTGGAGCCTGGGGCCATTTTTGGTGCAGCGACTGATAAGGAATTAAGTCTACCTTATTTTCTCTGTGAGAATCGAAGCGCTCGGCGCACAATCGGCAGAAATTGCATTCCCCATCCCAAACTAATATTGGTCTGGGCGGCTTGAACGTTACCAAATTAGTGGTCAAGATGATTTAACCAGCAGCAATAAGTTATCGCAAAATGATGTCTGAATCGCTTTCAATCATTGCCGTAATATTTGGCGATTCTCGAAGTACCCGAATCATTTAGATAATAGATCCATTTACCATATTTTCTTGACACATCATACTGCGTGATATCTTTGTACGATCCCACGATCTTTTCCTGGCCATTTGCATACCATTTTTTCCAGGGCCCATGAATAATGCCGTTCCGATAAGTTTCTACTTCTAGTTTTTCACCATTCCAATGCCAATACAACCAGCTCCCCTCCTTTTTACCAGTAAAATAATACCCTTCTTTCCAGGCCTGCCCACTTTCGTACCAGCTTTTCCATAAACCACTTTTTAATCCGTTTTTATAATTACCTTCATGCTCCTTTTGACCGTTACCATACCAGGTCGTCCAGATACCATTTCTCTTACCACGAGCAAATTTTCCTTCTAAACTGATATCACCATTCTCGTTTACATCAATAATTCTGCCAGTATAAGGATTGCTGTCTCGCGGCTGGTAGTTTAAACCATCCCTTTTTTGAAGATTATTGATTCTCACTGCCGACTGGGCACTAATTAAGGCAATAAAAAATAAATAACCAGCGAGTCTAAAATGCTTCATGATATATTTCCGGTAAAATCGATAACTGCTTAACGATTAGATTGAACTATTTAGCAACCCATCTTTCACTTTGATTGGCCCAATCAATTTCATGGAAAGCATTATTGTCATTCGGCATATCCGATACAAACCGCGTAAGCATTACACCTGTTTTGCGATTTAGCACCATCATTGCATTGGAACTGCCGTAGGTACCAATATATTCAAAATCATTTTCCTTTTCAACGGGCGTTTGTCCCATGAAAACAAAGGCACATACCATTAACGATGCGCCGGTGATTATACCCATGATGTATTCTCTCATTGTAACCTCCTATTTAAAAATCTAAAGGATGTGAATTAATACTGACACTAAAATACTAATCTAGGACCGAATCCTGGGTTAGTTCATTTATTTGTTTATACCAGCGTTTCACAGCTTTAAACAGCTCCCATTCATCAAGCCCTTTAGTACTGAAATATTTTTCCTTGAAGGTATCGTAAAATTCCCGATTAATAAAGTAGTCCCAATCCTGGAGTACAATGGTATTTGTTCCTTTTGTAGCTGCAATAATCCCTTCTGCCCAGATATCCAGAATTAGACAGCGCAGTCCATTTCCGGCCGCGTCTGGCCATTCCATTTTATATAATTTGGCTAGTGTATCCGCTTTTGCTTTATACAATATTTCACTCATTTGCACGGGAATGATTATATCATTATTAAAAACCCTTTGTAACCAGGAAACAATACCATTGAATCCCATTTCAGCAAAACCTCTAACAACGAAACCCTGGGGCAATGTATCAATAAAATATTCAGGAGGGTCAGGGTTGCGTACCATCTTCCCTTTATATTTAATGCATAATGGATCTCCTGGATCTAACCATCTGGAATCAAAAACAACCTTCTTGCTTATTTTGATTTGAAAATTATCAGACATTTGAATTCATAAAATTCTATGGATAATCGACAGTATTTCCTTCAGAATCTGTTTTTACCATCCAGAGTTTGGTATATCCTTCACCAAATGAATCCGTAGAACCGACAACTACAAATCCACCATCGTAAGCTTCAACTACCCCATACGCCCTGTCATCCTGATTCCCGCCATGTTTTTTATTCCATAATATTTGGCCACTATTTACATCCACACCCCAAACTCTGTATTTAAAAGGAGCCCCTGAACTGCTACGGGTATAGCCAGCAGCCACAACAACATCTTCATTTTCTGTAACTGTCAGTGACATGCCTGCATCATAATTATTATTTCCGTGGTTTGACTGCCATAGAATAGTACCGGAAGCAGAAATACGCATTATCCAGAGATTCAGGTTCGTTTGTGATAATGATTTTTTTCCAGCAATCACATAACTATCATCAGAAAGTTTTACAATATCCTGGGCTTCGTCCCAGTAATTACCACCTAATTCATGAGACCATTCCATATTTCCACTAGCATCTGTTTTCACTACCCAGAAATGGTCATAAAATTCAAAATTACGATCATGCAGTTTATTGCCTGCCAATACAAATCCACCATCATCTGCCTGAACAACCCCCCAAAAATTATCCATAGGAGAATTTGCAATCCCATACCGCTTCACCCATTGGATGTCGCCTCCTTCTGACATGCGAAGGATATAGGCTTGTCCTTTCTGAGCATGCCCTCCTGTACCAGGATCTCCACCTACACCTCCCACGACAATATAGTCACCTGCAACCGTCTCAATCACGTCTTCTACATAGTGCTTATTAGAATATGGTAGTTTATAATTCCATTCCATTTCGCCATTTGGATCTGTTTTGAAAACATTTATACCGCCTCCAATGATCAATCCACCATCAGATGTATGGTTTACGGCATTACCCCTACTCAGGCCCGATAAATCGCTATATACTTGGTTCCACAATTCATTACCCAATTCATCAACTTTTATTAGCCACGCTTTATTAGAGTTTTTTCCAGAAATGACATAGGTACAATTTTCTGCATGTATAATATCATAACCTGCTGTATTAACTGTGTCATCATAAGTAATAACATATTGTGTGTTAATTCCACAGTTTTCCAGGGCGGAAGGGTCATCATCACAGGAACCCACCAACACAACCACTATACTGATCACTATGTATTGCTTGCAACGTTTTTTGATTCTTCTCAGCAAAAATAATATCAGGTTATTTATGGGCACAGTAGTAAATAACAATTACATGAAATTATAAAATAACGATATAAAAAATAAGGAATGGATAATGCCTATATTTTATTATTATACATCAATGACTGCACCTACAGTAACACATTTTATTCTTCCTTGTAGAATTCCTTGATTTCCTGCGCATATTTGGGCAGTAGATCATTCGGTATGGGCAATACAAGATTATACTGCACTATTTTCCAATCTTGATCCACCAATTTCAACACACCAGTACCTCTCAGCTGACCATATTTATCGTTCCTTACTAATTCATCAAACCAACAGGTCTGGTCATCATCAGAGAAGTATATATTTCTTTCCGTCATATGGTAGGTCCAGCCTTTGCCAGTTTCAAAGCGGGCTAGACCATATTCTTGAAACGCATTCTTTTCCCAGCGTTCACCAATATCTGTACCGAAAAAGATCGCATCCGCGGCAAACAGATCAAAATATTCTTGTCCCTTGGCCTCCGCAGCATATAAATGCAGATTATTTAAGACGTCTTCTACAGCTTGATGAGGGCTGTTATTCTGATAACCAATTAATAGAGATAAAACTAAAATGAATAAGATTCTTTGCATTTTCGATCCATTATTTATTGAGGGATAAGGTTGAATTAGATTTAGCGGTAAGTGGTTTCACTTTTGGTATTTCAAATTACATGAAATGTGATCATATTGCTTTTTATATATTTAGTGAAAAAGTGGAAGAATGCAATTGCCGGAAATACCTGATAAGATCCCCGTAAAAAAGCGAAAAATACTGGGCCCCATGGCCAGGTTTCTACTCAATAAACATAATTGGAGTATTGTTGGCGAAATACCAAACAGGAAAAAAATGATCCTCATTGGTGCGCCACACACAGCCTACAGAGATGCTTGGTTTGGTTTGCTTGCTGTCCTGGCCCTTGATTTACGGGTGAACTTTTTTGGCGCAAAATGGGTGTTTTCCCGGTTGCCTAGTCCTATTACCTTTTCAAAAGACCTGGATCGACTGGGTATTCCCTGGCCGTTGGGTTGGTTCTAAAAATATATGCTTATACGCCTTGGTGGCATACCGGTTCATCGCGAAGAAAACAAAGGTATGATTGAAAGCGCTACAGCCATATTGAAAGAATTAGACAGCTTCCTATTACTCCTTGCCCCAGAAGGAGGCATTGAGTATGTAGAACATTTCAGAAGTGGTTTCTATTACTTGGCAAAAAATTTAAATGTACCCTATGTACCGGTAGTGTTTGATTATAAAAACAGACAGTTTAAGATACACCGTACCAGAAATGTGTCAAATTCTTTCGAAAAAGATGCCCAGGAAATAAAAAATATTTTTGATGGAGTAGAAGGCCATTACAGAACTTTCAGAGCATAACACTCCTCAATTATTTCTTAATTTTACGGCAGCATGGATTATAAACCGCACTCTGAATTATTAAAACATAATAAATATCCGATCTGCCAGGTATGGACATGGTAAACAACCATTTTCTATTACTGCTGTTGATACCGACCGCAACCTTCCCCCAACGTCTGGTTATACAAGATCTGCAGACCAAATCTCCACTGACAGGTGTAAATATCTATTCAGCAAATCATGGCACAACAACCGATACAAATGGTATTTGCAATCTTCAGGAATTCCCAATCAAAGATGAAATAACAATATCCCACATTGGTTATGAAACAATCAAGATCACGAAAAAAGATTTGCCTGACACGCTTTATTTGCAGGCAACTAATGTGCCAATCAAAGGTGTAAGTGTTATCAGTTTTAAATCAAAAAAAGAAAGGAAGCGCTATAATAAGCTTGAACGCGATGTTATTAGGGTCTACCCCTACGCTGTTTTGGTTGGTAGGCTGCTCCAAGAATATTCAGCAGTGATGGATAGTATCGCCGAACTATCCTTTTTCAAACGCAGAAGGGAAAAGAAAAAAGTATTCACAGCCATTGAGGATCAATTAATTGCAACTTACGGGAAACAGGTACGCAGGCTTACGAAAAACCAGGGCCGCATACTTATCAGACTGGTTGACAGGGAAACAAATTTTACTTCGCACCAGATTTTAAAAGATTTCAGAGGGTTTTTTATCGCAGGATTCTGGCAGCTTACTGCCCGCTTATTTGGTCATAATCTAAAGTCCAATTATAATCCAGAATTTGGTGAAGATAAACTAATTGAACATATCCTGAATACCAGGATAGGAAAATAACTGGAAAAAATCTAAGGACTTTGGCCCCGGTCAATGACAATCTGATCACAAATTGCTTGACACATATCTTTCATCTTTTCTTTGATCTCTGCAAACGAATAGTTAATTATTAAACTGCCGTCTTCATAGAGAATTACTTCCAGCGGCACTCCCCACCAGAGAGCCTGCATGGTTTTCGGAATTTGGTATTCAAGAAAATCCGAATTGGTTATTCTATAAATTACAATTCTTAGATAACCCGTGTATTTTTCGCCCGCTATTTCCGGCTCTACGGTCAATACTTCCCAATTAAGTTGTAAGGCAACATTCTTCCCGGGGTGGTAACCATGAGCCGTACAGTTCCCTACGTAGGCATAACTGATTTCAAAGGGTAATGATTCATCCATAACCAACTTAATCGCATAATTGATATCATCTATTTCCCCATTAGTTAAATAGTAGGCAGAAGGTTCTACTGGCGCATTAATACAAACAATCTTGCTAAAGCCCCGATATATAAGTGTGTCAGTTGTAAGATCGTTTTGTCCCAGCAATAACCCGCCAAAAACCATTAAGTTTATTGCTCGTTTCATATATAATAATCTTTTAGTAAGAAGCCATTTTCCAGACCGGGTTGTTGCGCCTATCCCAGCACCAGATCTATTGGGTAAATACACTCCTATGTACACATGTAATAAAAAAAAGAGTAATGATGATATATTTCATTGGTGGTTCTCAATTAATTACAGTTTAAATAAGTTAGCAGGAATTTTACGCTTCAACAATCTTATAATATCAATCAAACAGCCATTGGGAAAATTAATCCATGGTTAATTCATCAGCCAAAGGCAGTACTTCACCCTTTTTTATTTTCTTCTTGGTCTCGTAATCACGAATGAGAAAACCAAAAAGAATCACACCGATGACATATAGCGCTGCCGTTATCAAAAAGATCTCATAATAACGAAACTGCAGCAGCCGCAGCCATTCAAACACTTTCGCGCTGACAAACCAGGAAGCGCTCCACAGACTGGAACTCAAAGCACTAATGAGTTCCTGATTCTTCTTGCCGACATAATTCATCAATAACTCATTAGCAGCAGGATGGGCCATATGCATCAGTGGTTGACGCAGGATGAAGGCGATCACGGCGATTGTGATAGCAAAAGAAAAATCAGCGTAGAGTTCCATTGTGGCCATGATGACCAGACAGCAGATGGCCAAAGCCTGCACCACAACGATGGTCATCCAGTAACCATATTTCTTCCGCAAAGAGGGTACCAATAAAGAAAAAATGAATACCAGGAATGCGGTAATACTACCCAGCAGGCTGAATTCGCTGGATGTTAATCCAAATACAGAATTGAAAAACAGATTTACGAAAGGTATAGTCAGGCCGGCACCAATGGAAATCAGTATTAGTGGTGAGATCGCTTTGAAAATCAGCGGCCAATCATAGGATTTATTTATCGAAAATAAATCATCATTGCGTTCAGCGTTCTCTTGTTCACCTTCAGTGATCCTTAGTGCAAAAAATATGGATGTGGCGCCCAATACCGTAATGACCCAGAGCGTACTCTGTTCATTAAAGGTTAATGTCCAGGTTCCCAGGGTAAGGTATCCTGCCCAATCCAAGCCACTGATTAATATACCGGAAAATATAGTTGCCAGAGACCAAGTCGCGGCGCTCAGCGATAGTGCCTCAGTACTGTTCTCAGCAGTGGTGCTGCGAATAATAAACGGCAGTGAACATACCCGCATGAGCATCATGCCAAAACCCCAGGACAGAAAAGCCAGCTGGATCAATGGCACTACCTGGTGCTGAACAGATTCAATGATCAAACCACTGGTCAGTGGTACAATCAGGGCGGCCATGATAAAAAAGGGTTTCAGTTTCTTGCCGCGGATATAGATACCCAGCGGCAGAGCAAAGGCCAACGCACCGATAAAGCGTAACGAATTAAATGATGCAATTTCGGGATCACTAAATCCCTGTTTGCGAAGAAAAATATTTAATATCAGGATAAAGGCAACATGGATCAGGTTTAGGGATAATTCCAGCAGAATGAGCAGATGGATCGCCCGGGGCAGATCCCGATAACTCCGAAATATTTTACCCAGCATAATTATTAGATTGGTATTTTATTAATATTCCTTGGCTTCAATTGCTAGCACACCGCTGGAAACAACCTTAAAAAAACGATCCTGGTTGGTATCACTTATATTTAATCTTCAGGATCAGAATAATTCCAGCAAATATTAATGTTACTGTATTGGCAAAAATAATGGGTAAGTCCCTTAACAGAATACCGTAAGATAACCATAAGACTATTCCTATTGTCATGATTACATACATCAATAATGACAAACTTTTCGTATTCTTAGTCTTAATGGTCTTAACTGCCTGGGGGATATAGGCAAAAGTTGTAAAAGCAGCAGCGACTAATCCAATAACAGTAATGGGTTCCACGGATTTACTAGTATATCACAAGTTCATAAAGGGGTTTTAGTTAGCTTGTTAACTTTGAAGCGCAATTGCTGCAGAATTTTGCATCCTCATTGAGCCCTTCTTTACCGCATACAACACAGCGCTGTTCTTTAGTACTTTTGGGAGCAAAAATGATCTCAGATGTTACAATTCCTGTAGGGACGGCTATAATACTGTAACCAAGAATCATGATAAAAGCAGCAATAGCCTGACCCAAACTCGTTTGCGGTACAACATCACCATATCCAACAGTAGTTAAAGTAACTATCGCCCAGTAGATACTGCGGGGAATACTATCAAATCCAGCCTTTCCTCCTTCAACCAGATATATTACTGAGCCCAGGACTATAACGATATTCATCACAAAGAAAAGCCAAATGAAAATTTTTCTGCGGCTGGCAATCATGGCTTTCATCAACAGATCGGCTTCACCCATAAACTGGACGAGTTTCAATACCCGAAAAATACGTAAGACACGAAGTACACGGATCACAGCAAAAACCTCTGTTCCAGGCAGAAACAAACTCAAATATGAGGGAATGATAGCAAGGAAGTCGATTACACCAAAAAAACTAAAAATATAACTAAAAGGTCTCCTGATAGAGTAAATGCGAAGTAGATATTCCACTGTAAACATGATTGTGAAGGTCCACTCCGCAATGTTGAAGATGTGGCCGTATTGCTGATTATACTCTACTACACTATCAAGCAGAACAGTGATAATACTGAGTATTATTGTGATAATTAGAGCAACATCAAAAAGCTTTCCCATTTTGGTGTCTGTTCCAAAGATTATTATCTTTATCTGTTCTTTAAGCGTGCTCATACCAGTTCTAATTTACTAATTGGTCATTTATTCCCATTAGTTCTGATCTCAATATGTTTGGTAATCACTTTTCGACTATTATGATCATCATCATCAAAATGTAGCCTGATCTTGCCCCCCTCCTTTGACTTCCACTGCATAGTCTCTCCTTCCATTTTGAATTCATCGGCATCCACCTCTTTACCGTTGACCCTAACACTCATAACCGTATCTCCGTTTACGATATTTTTCTCTACCTCAACATCCATAGCCAAATCTTCATCGCCAAATAAGATTACATCATGATTATCATCATAATCATCAGCCGTGAAACGAAACACGCCAATTGCAAGCACTAGCAGTAATAGGTACTTCCAGAGTAATTCAAGTTTATCTTTTGTTTTCAAGATTACCTCCTAATGATATCAATTTTACACTCATCAATTTTAATTATCTATAAACAAAAATTTGCCCTGAGCAGAAAAATGATAACGTCTCAGATAGAATTTATTTCCTTGAAAAATAATTTCGGTTACTGGATGTACTTTTTCAAACCATAATTGGACAGTAATTTGAGCGCTTCAAATATGGCCGCACTGATAAAATAATCTTGAAATAATGAAATCCCGAATCCAGTGGCTAGGTATTTTAGTTACCCTGACGTGGTCCTTTGCATCCAATCCGGATTATGTAACTACAGCCGGTGTAGCAAATATTGAACCAGTAATTGATGGTCACATTATTAATGATCCTGCCTGGGAAACTGTGCCAGAGATTAACACATTTACCCAGAAATCACCGGATGAAGGAGAGGCGGTCACGGAAAGAACTGTAGTAAAGGTAATGTATTCTACACATATACTATACATTGCAGCAGTATGCTATGATGCGAATCCGGAAAAAATTGTTATCACTGATACACGTCGTGACGCACCCTTAAACAATACGGATAGTTTCATGTTTATTTTGGACACCTTTCAAGATCAGCAGAATGGGTATGTTTTTGGAACGAATGCTGGCGGGATAGAATACGATGCCCAAGTCAGTAAAGGTGGTGAAGGAATGTCAATAAGCATCAGGCGCCAATCGGTAGGGACAGGTGGTGCATTTAACATTAATTGGGATGCTCAATGGGAAGTCAAGACCAATATAGGGGATTATGGCTGGAGTGCAGAGTTTGCAATACCATTTAAAACATTGCGCTATGCAACAGAGAATGAACAAGATTGGGGTATCAATTTTCAGCGGGTTATTGCACACAAACAAGAGCAGGTGTTCTGGGCACCAATCCCAAGACAGTATAGTCTTAACCGTCTTATGAATGCGGGCACTATTACAGGCATTAAGGTCCCCAACGCCCGCACATTAAAAATTATGCCTTACGGCCTGGGATCAAAAAATGATGTGGTTTCAGAAACAGAATCTTCTTCTACCGCAAGTGATTTTGGATTAGATGTAAAGTTCGGCGTTACATCCAGCTTAATACTTGATCTTACTTACAACACTGACTTTGCTCAAGTGGAGGCTGATGAACAGCAAATTAATCTGGATCGCTTTAGCCTGTTTTTCCCAGAAAAAAGAGGGTTCTTTTTAGAAAATGCAGGCCTTTTTTCAGTTGGTGAAAACACGTTTAGTGGACCGGATATCGAAATGTTTTTCAGTCGCAGGATCGGTATCGGACCTAATGGAGAACCTTTGCCAATCTTGGGTGGCGGGCGGTTGACTGGAACGGCAGGCGGATTCAGGATCGGAGCGTTAAATATCCAAACGAAGACCATAAATAATGTAACGAATGGAGATAATTATTCTGTTTTGCGTATTAAAAAAGAACTGCCCAATCGAACGTCATATGGTGTAATGATGACTAATCGCACCGGATTGGGTGCAGATGGAAATTCAAATGGTAGCTATTCCATAGATGGATCTTTAGGTATTGGAGAAGCAATTCAGCTAATTGGATTTGGGGCAAAAACAGATCCGGATCCAAACATACAAGGCGATGCTGGTACTTACGCTTATCTATTGGAAGCCAATAGAAATACAAAAAAATTAACCACCCAGCTTCGATATACGGAAGTAGGTGAAAATTTTAATCCCGAACTGGGCTATATAAAAAGACGGGGCTACCGAAAAGTATTATTTCGAATATTAAATCGAACTCGTCCCAAGGATACTTTTGGACTGCTCGAAATACGTCCCCACATTACCTATTGGGGATATTGGAAACTAGACGGCTTTTTGGAAACCGCCCGCTTGCATGTGGACAATCATTGGGAATTCAGGAATGGTTACCGGATCGATACGGCTATTAACTTTTTAAATGAAGGAGTAGTAGACACATTTGAAATTGCAAATGGTGTTATGGTTCCTTCAGGTCGCTATGATCATAAGGAAATTCATATCCGCACCAACACCAATTTGACAAAACCATTCAATATAATCATGGTAAATAAAATAGGCGGATTTTTTGGTGGTAATCGCCAGAACGCTGATGTGACAATTGGATATCGCTTCGGGGATCGTTTTACCTCTGCAATAATTTCAAAATATAATGATGTTCATTTGCCCGGCGGAAATTTTACCACCCACTTAATAAAGACTAGATTAACCTACGCTTTTTCACCAAAAGTATATATTCAGTCCTTAATTCAATATAATAATCAGTCGGACGAATGGTCGATGAATTGGCGGTTTATTTGGCAGCAATCCGCAGCCACAGGGTTATATTTGGTTTACAATCAGACGCAGGATTATGATGGTATCCCCATTAAATCCAGTACAAAATCCTTTGTAATGAAATACAGTTATTTGTTCGACGCATTTAAATAAACCACCGTTATATAAGCAAACTTTCACTCCGGCCGTGTTTTATGGCAAAAAGGTCTCAGTCCTAAAAGTCTATAAACAAAAAAACCGTTTTTGGGCGGGGCTCTTGCTTAAATCCTATCCCTTTAGGTGGTGGTTCCATTAATTTTCGGTCTTAGGGTACTCGTACCAGGGTTCCCTTTGGAGGTCTGAAAAGAATAATTTCCTATCTGCATCCTTTTTTATTGTGTCACCGGCAGCTTTAGCATTTAAAAAACATTTATTCATTTTCTCCGACTGCCCTAAGGAAGCATAGGCTCTGGCTTTGCATTCATAGGCATAGGCTAGGTCAAAATCCTTAAGAGATTCATTCATAGTGATATCCATGCATGTTTCCGCATGCGTAAGTGCTTCCTCTCCGCGATTCAATACTGCAAATACATGGGCAATCATCCATTGACCACGCTGTTCGTTCACTGGTTCAAATTGGGGAGATTTTCTCCAATGATAAAGTGATGCTTTTGCAAAATAAACCATTCTCTCATCATCATCCTCGCTACGGTCTGTTTTGCCAAGCAAGCTCCAGGTCTGATTATTCATTTGTCTACCCATATAATGGTGCATTTTTTGTTCATCATTATATTGCTTCATATTATCTTACCCTATAATGCTATTTAAATACTACCTGAGCATCTGGTTCTTCTTTGTAATGGATTTTATGACCATCTACCCAATTACCATTCATAAAATACTTTGATGAATTAAGCAATTGTCCATCAGGTAAAAATTCTATGATTGCTTTTACTTGAGTGATTCCATTCTCATTTCCAGTAACATCTTCTATACTAATTAATTTTCCATCTTCAAAATGCAAAGTCGCTTGCGTGTAAAATCCTGCTGTAGTGAAATACCATGAAACTAGACTTTCTTTCTTAGTATCCCACATCACGATTGATTCGCCACCATATTCACCATTATTGACTGAATGCATGATACGAATCGCATTGCCATTTAGTGTCCGCTCCCAATGTGATATATCATAAACAGGTTTTTCCGGAGTCGAATTGGCAAATTCGCCTTTAAATGTTTTGCCTATATAGGCTTCAAAAGGCTTAAGATTTTCGGATAACACCTTTTGAGCACCCCCTGACGCGTTTTGACTAGAGAGACATGAAATGAGTAAAATAATTGAGATTATATTTTTCACAGCACCCTCCTCAAGATAGCAATAAATACACAGCAGGGTATTTTACGAAGTCAGAGACCTAAATGTCTATAAACAAAAAAAACCCGATCCATCTGCACGGCGTTACGCTGGACAAGTAAGCGGGGATTGAGTAAAACCACTAAAATTTTCAATAATGGCGAGCCTCTCTTTTATAAAATAAACCCGTATGATGATGGAATTTGAGCTTGTTTTGGTTGATAGTATTTATTAACTGACTTATACCCAAACATCATTGGGGGCAGTGAGCTCACTGCCTGTTTCACCAGTATTTATGACACCCTTAGGCTCAACAAGCATTACTTTACATTCATTTTCTGCATAAGTCTTATGTGTAACGCCTTTTGGAACAACATACATTTCTCCTTCAGATAAGTCTACTATACCATCTCGAAACTCAATGCTCATATCGCCTTCAATCACTATAAAGACTTCATCTGTATCTTTATGGTCGTGCCAAATAAACTCGCCTTTAATTTTTACAAGCTTAAACTGATAGTCATTCATTTCTGCGATTATTCGCGGAGACCAATATTTCGAGAACTGTGATAATTTTTCTTTTAGATTGATTTTATTTAATGGCACTTCAGACCTCCTTTTAAAAAGCCAGATGCGTTTAATCAATTAATTTACACAGTATTGCCCCACAAACAAAAACCCCGCTACTGGGCGGAGTGTGTCCTTCAAATTTGTTTCCCTAATTTATGACTAATAAAGAATATTGTTGACTGCGTTAGACAAGATAAATCTTTGAGAATTAATTACAAAAAATAGAGAAGCCGCACCTAAAAATGAGGGTTCCCGTCAGAGATATTTAGTGTCCGGGGTGGGGGGTTTCGGAAATACTTTAAATAAAAAAATCGGATGAGAAAAAATTCAGCCTCTCATCCACTTGGCAGCCAGCCAGCCCAAAAGAATAAATCCTCCAAGGATAAGCCAGTTGTAGGTATTCCCGTAGGTAGTAACCGGGAAGTGGCTACTGATCATGATCACAATCAGCGGCACGGACATATAAGTATTGTGTTTGGAACATCGCTTCGCCCTTATGGCCAGGGACATGTCCGGTGGTTCATTATTCTCAACCGAAGCAATCATTTTTCGTTGGGCAGGCAGAATGGTCATCCAGACATTGGCTGTCATAATAGTACCAAAGGCAGCCCCAATATGCATCATGGCAGCTCTTGAACTAAATAAAAGGTCCAAACCGGAAAAAAGGGCAATGATCAAAATAAAAGAAATAATGGATCCGACAATTTCATTGGTTCCCAGTGGAGAGTTCCACAAAAGGTGATAAGCCCCATACCCGAAGACCAAAACTCCGATGCCAATCAAACTTGCAGTTAACTCGGACATTTCTGAATCCTGCTCAAGCATAAGTCCGCCCATATAATAGACGAGGATGAGGAGAAACATACCGCTGATCCAGGTAAGGGCAGACTCCCACTTGAACCAATGAAGCGTCCGGGGCATAATCCTGGGTTTTGTTTGTTTTTCCACCAGGTAGAAACCGCCGCCATGGACCATCCAGAGTTGTCCGGATACATTTTCACCTGCATCCGGGTCAATTTCCATGGGGAGTGTCCTTTCCATCCAGTTAAATAAATATGTTTGTCCAATCCAAGTGATTCCGGCAATAATGTGAAACCAGCGAAAGAGCAGGTTAAGAATTTCATGGATTTTGTGCCATTCCACGATTTTCAACTGCCCCGGTAAGTGGAATAACCGTATGGACTCAATAATAGGGGCACATGGTAATGGGTATTTGGATCATCCAGGGTAAATACAATTGGTATAACTGAATAAAAACTATCTACACCCTGGGATCGAAAATAAGGGGAAACGTTGAAAGTTAAACGATAGGTCCCTGGCGACATCGATTCAGGTTCAATGAAGAAATTGTTGATCCGACCATCGGTATCGGTGCGGCCTTCACCCACGGTTTCCCACGATTCCTGTGTACGCCGCACTTCCAACACGACATGGATGTTTGCTGCCGGTTGTCCTTGAGCCGTATCCAGGACATGGGTTGTGATTGGACTTTTCATAATTGTCTCCCTTGCAAAATCTTTTTGAATGACCGTGTCCGGATCTCTTTCAGGGTGAGTCCCGCTGCCTCGGCATCCTTTTCCGTAATGGCTCCGCAACTGATACCCCGGAGAAAATAATTCAGTAGTCCCTGTCCGGTGGCAGCATCGTCAAAGACATCCCCGACCAATGTTACCTGGGCTGCTTTTTCCATAAACGATTTCAATCTTCGAGATGTGGACTCCAGGCTTTCCAGGAAAAAAGAGTAAACCGCAGCATAGCGAAGGGGAAACTGAAACGGGTGCAAATCCCACCCTTGGTAATACCCATGTTTAAGGGAATGTTGAATGTTGGTGAAGTTTAATATCCAAGCCTGATACACAACTTGCCGGTTTTCTTCCATCTGACTTTCTGTTAATGGTTTTTCCTCCGTTGGCCGGTGTGGTCCCACGGGCATGATATTGGTAGCGCCATCGGAAAGACGAATGCCAGTACCCCCCAGGGCGACTTGCATCATATGTCGGGCAAAATCGCAAACCGGATGCGTCATACTTTGGTATTCGGCAGTGATGTTGGCGGAGGCGGTATAGTCGTAAACCCCGAAGTGTGCACCAATGCATCTGCCGTCTGCTGCCTTGACCAGTGTAGGCAGGGCTGAATTTCCATTGCTGTCCAGGATGGATTGGGGTGTCTCGATCATCAGTTCCATTTGGAGCGAGCCAGCGGAAATGCCGGTCTTTGCTTCCAGGGCATCAAACAGATAAACCAAAGAGGAAACCTGTTCGGGAATGGTTACTTTCGGCAAGGTTACAACAAAATTATCCGGAAGCTTACCCGTTGTCTTTTTCAAAAGGGACGTGATGAATAGGTCTAGGGTTCGGATCGACCGGTTTTTTTGTTCTTCTGTCAGGGGTTTAATTCGGATGCCAATAAAGGGCGGAAGTGAATTTTCTATCATACCTTTTGCCACTTCATCAGCGGCCAAAACAGCATGCATATCCTCTTCTTTGTCTGGCCGGTTTCCGTACCCATCTTCAAAATCGATTCGGAAATCCTCTACAGGTTCACGCACTAATTTTTCCAGCACACGCTGATACACAGTATAAGCAAAAAATGCTGCTTCATTGGTTTTTTGGACAGCACCAAGGTCTTTTCCCAATTGATCTTCAAGAGCGGATATCTCTTCTTTCGAATTAGGGAGATGCTCATGTCCCTTTAATTCCAGAGCTTTTGAGAAATCAACAAAGTTCGGTGCATATGCTTTCAGGTGATTAAGAGCAGCGGTCCCCATTTTTTTTGCGGATCCTGCCTGGAAAATATGTGCGCCTCCATACACGGTGTGAACCGGTTGCCTTTCAGGGGATTCTCCGGGGTGAGCTGTGTTAAAAATGGTATTGGCAGCTTTGAGACGTACATTAATTTCGTCAATAATATCGGGGGTAAGGGAGGATGTCATAGTGAAAGAAGATTATCTAAACGTAGTTGGGTGATTTTGTTTTGTTCTTTAGCAGCGATTAATAGTTCAGCCTCTGGATCGTTCTCCAGTCTTACCTTTAAAAGTGCCAACATTTCTCCAGCTGATTTTCCCGTTGCACAGACAATAAAAATATATCCAAATTTTTCTTCGTACAATCGATTTGATTCTGCCAAATCTTTCAAGATATTTTCGCCAGCCTCTTGGATTCCTGACTGTTCCTTTTCAGACCATGATTTTGTTTTTTGAAATTTTTTGCGCAACGAATCAATATCCCCGATTTTAGGATGGTGAGAAAATGCTTCAAGCCAATCTTCAGAGGTCAGTGAAAACCAAATATTTTCAGTCAGATTAAAGAGCTCATTTTTATGTTGAAAAGGGCGAAAGGCAGTCATTTTCTCTGCCCATTTCGAAGCGCCACAGCAGATCGCAAATTGTTCCAAAGCTTCAGATTTCGGTAATGTATTCAGGGTGTCAAGTGTCATCGTATTATAAAAATAACAATAAAATAGTTGGTTGTTATCACGGGACTGGACGGCCAATAATTCGCAATCGGCTTACACCACCATCGGGGTAGATATTAAATCGAATATGGGTGAGCGTTTCAGTCTGATTCGATGCAATTGAAAAAATGTTTTCCTGGTTACCGAAAAGTTTTGAAACAGGCAGCAATTCTTTCCAATTAATAGTATTTGTGAGAATAGCGTCCCGATCCGTATCGGGTTCAACGCACCCTTCAATAGAACATGAATCAGGAAAATTTCCTTTGAAATGGTATGTATCCACCACAATCCGCTCAACTATGCAGGGGCGTCCAAGTTTGAGGATCACCCAATCGTGTCCGGGATCACGTCGCCGTTTCGTTTCCCAGCCATCGCTCATGTCGGTTCCAATGCCAGGCTTGATCAGGTTTTCCATGTGACTGAAATGCATGTCGCTACAGGCAAGCGTCTCACCGCCATTCTCCGAAGCGGCTGCATCTGTGAAGGAATCGCGATCATCCGCACTGTCTTCAGGCTGTCCGTAAACTCTGAATCGGGCTACGCCCCCATCGGGATAAATATTTAGCCGAAGATGAGTAAAGGACTCCTCATAATGAATCGCGAATCGGTTCTGTGAATCTCCCTGGATCTCAACCCTGGAGAGAATTTCCGTCCATTCAACCTCATCCATAATTTCACCTAAAGCAGTAAAAGGAGGCGCCTGGCATGCATCCACGGATCCATGAGACGGAAAATTCCCGACGAAATGGTTAGTGTCAATATCCAATTCCTTTATCATGCCTGGTTTCCCGAGACGCAGGATGCACCAATCGTGCCCAGCGGTTCTCTTCCTTCGAGATTCCCATCCATCCATCCATTTACCGCGATCGGTGTATTTGTCGGATATGAAGTCACCACGCCCTGGCCTGAGTAGGTTTTCTTTCGGTGCAAAGAATTCATCGCTGGCCAATAAAGTGCGGCCGCCATTTGATTCCGAGGCAAGATCGATGAGATCTTTTTGTAGTTTAGGCACCATGATTTCCCATTACTATTTTACCATGAGGACGCCCCACAAAACTTCCATTGTTAAAAACTTTTTGTCCGCGAAGAAAGGTCTTATTTACGGCGCCGAACAAGTTCTCACCTTCGTACGGTGTTAGTTTATGTTTGTGATGAATAGCTGTTTGTTCTACCAAAAACTCTGCCTCCGGATTCCAGCAGACCAGGTCCGCATCATAGCCGGGGGCAATCTGGCCTTTCTGTTGGCCTTTGCCAATAAATTTTGCAGGTCTTTTGCTCAACCAGTTTGTGAGTTGAACTAAGGAAAATCCACGTTGTCTACATTCCGTCCAGATCACAGGAAGGGTAAACTGAATCGATGAAATACCCCCCCAGGCCATTTGAAAATCTCCCGTGTCCAGCTTTTTCAATTCCGGAGTGCATGGTGAGTGATCCGATGTAATAAAATCGATTGTTCCTTTTTCCAATCCCACCCACAGTTTTTCCCGGTTATCGGCACCCCAAATCGGAGGGGCGCATTTGAAACGTGTATCTCCATCTGAAATTCGTTCGGAAGCGAAATGGAGATAATGTGGGCAGGTTTCCACAGTAAGGGGCAATCCTCCATCCCGAGTCTGGGAAATTTCAGGTAAAATGTCTGAAGAAGATAAATGAACAATATGTATGTGGGTCTCATATTCCCTGCACAACTTGATCAATAGTTTGATCGCATTATTCTCCCAGGATTTCGGCCTGGTCGCCTGAAAGCTCTCATAGGTTTGGTTGCTATTCGATGTTTCAACACCATTTTCTAACTCAGCATGTACTAAAACCGGAATCGCTTGATTGACAAGAATGGATAGCGCTTTCCGAAGATGACTTTCTGCCACCTTTGGAAATTCATCAATTCCGGAATGACTCATAAACGCTTTGAATCCCAAGACGCCTGCATCTACCAGCGGTTCAATATCCTTAAGATTGTCCGGAATGAGACCGCCATAAAACCCGCAGTCAATCCAAAGTTTCTCTCGGGTTGAAACGGTTTTTTGCTGTAGCGCATTAACGGTTGTTGTTACCGGAATACAGTTTAAGGGCATGTCCACAAGGGTGGTTATCCCTCCTGCTGCTGCTGCTTTTGTTGCCGTTTCAAACCCTTCCCAATCGGTTCTCCCGGGTTCATTTATATGAACATGGGCATCCACCAGCCCCGGCATAACCACATCATTTCCTAGGTCTTCGGTGGGGCAGCCTTCAGGGATATTTTGTAAAGAAACGACATCCAGGATTTTTTCACCCTTGATAAGGATTGCAGCCGGATTTTCACCTTCCGGTGTAATAACTCTTTGGCTGGAAATGGCAAAATTTGGAACGGGTTCCATTTAGTTAGAGAGCTGATCTCTTTTTTGAAGTATTTGTGCGGCCACGCTGATGGCAATTTCTTCCGGTGTGTTACTGGCCATGGGAATGCCTACGGGCACGGTAAGCTGGGACAACTGATCTTCTGTGATCCCGTCACTTTTCAGTCGCCTAGTTATTTCAGCTATTTTCGCCTGGCTTCCCATGACGCCTATGAAAGGAAAGGGTTGATGAATGACACCCAGTAATCCCCGAACATCGGAAGCCACATCCGTGGTCATGACCACTACCTGGGTTAGTTCAGGATATTGTATCAGGGTAGCCACATCTTGGTAATCATCAACGATTTGAACTGTGTGTGCGTACTTGTTTTCTCCCACAGTGGATACATTTGCCCGTGTATCAAACACAAAAACATCATATCCAAGATGTTTCATTACTCGTGACAGTGCCAGGGAGCAGTGCCCGCCACCGATAATAGCGATCCGTTTGAAATTCTGAAGTTGTTCTTCATAAAGCCAATTATTATCATCCTGTGATAACTTAATTTGAAGTTCGTGGACATCCGATTTTTGTTTCTGAACGGCCATCCCTGAGGGATCAATCGAAAGTAAAGCAGACTGGTTATGATGTAACAAATGGACTATTCGCTCGACAGTTTCACCATCTTTTTCGGGACGGCAGAGATAGTACAGATTGGTCTGTTTACCGGCACAGATCATGCCCGATTTTTCTTCCGGTCCAGACTTTCTGTGACTGAGCGTCTGGATTTCAGGTGTATAACTGCCATTTTCAAGGATGTCTTTTGCCCGTTTCAACAGGGTGTATTCCATGATTCCGCCCCCGATGGTTCCCACAGGATCTCTGTTCTTAGCCATCAGCAATTTGGCGCCCGTGGTTCCGGGAGAGTGCCGAGTGTGTTCCGCTACCATGGCCAAAAATACATTTTGACCCTCTCTCAACCGAGATGCGACGGTTTCCCAATAGCTGTTTCTCGAGTTTGAAACCAAATTAGGTGGATTCCTCAACCAGGGTGTCAGCTGTCCTTACAGATTCTTTTAGCATTTCTCTGCTTTCATGAGACTCCGATTGCGGAGGCCCGTACAATCCGGTAAGGACTTTCTCATGAGTAAAAGGCGCATCAAATGTCGAATTGAAATTTGGATTAAACGCTCGGATGGCATTTTCAAGGGCATAATAAGCACCGATGCCATACATCAATGGCGGCTCGCCAACCGCTTTCGATTTGAGGATAGCCATCTCACTCCCTTCTGTGTCCAGCGGTTCGATGATGACCTCTTTAGGGATTGAATATATATCCGGGATCTTATAGGTAGACAATGAATTAGACATCAATTGACCTTTCCGATCATAGCAGAGTTCTTCCATGGTCATCCAGCCTATTCCCTGAACCAAGCCGCCCTCAACTTGCCCAATATCCACACTGGGATTCATAGTTTTGCCAAAATCATGAACAATTTTCACAGCATCAAACGCATACGTGCCGCGCACACAATCAATAGTTACTTCAGTCAAGGCCAATCCGTAAACATGGTATGCAAATGGATGCCCCTTCTCTTTTTCCATATCGAAATTGATAGTTGGCGTGGCATAATGTCCGTTTTCCGTTAAACAGACCCGCTTTAAAAAAGCCATCAATACAAGCTGACCCCAACTTATGTCTGTCACTTTTCCTTTGCTGTATACTTCCTCGTCTTTTATGTCGATATCTTTTGATGTTACACCGAGATGATCAGCAACACAGTTTTTCAATCTTTCTAACAACGCGTTACAGGCCTGTTGCAGTGCTTTCCCATTAAGGTCTGCTGTGGAACTGGCTGCAGATGGCGATGTATTGGCTACTCTAGTAGTATTTGTTGATTCAAGTTTAATGCGCTTTGGGTTAAGAGAGAAAATTTGAGCTGCAATCTGAAGCATTTTTGTGTTGACGCCCTGTCCCATTTCCACCGCACCGGTACTCACACCCACGCTACCGTCGGTGTAAATGTGAACCAGAGCCCTGGCTTGGTTCATGGGATTTTTGGTAAATGAAATTCCAAATGTAACAGGCATGAGGGAGAAGCCCTTTTTTACATCTGAATGGTGTGTATTGAATTCATGAATTCGTTTTTCAACAGCCTGAATATCATATTTCATTTCCATATCCGACCATATTTGCGCCAGTACAACACCATCAGCTATTTGGCCATAGGGAAATTCATCTCCGTTCTTAAGTAGATTTTTTTTCTGCAACTCATGGGTTGAAACGCCTAACTCACACGCTGCATGAGCTAAAGCAGATTCGATCACAAACATGCCTTGGGGGCCGCCAAATCCTCTAAAGGCAGTGTTAGGCGGTAAATTCGTTCTACAGGAGTAAGCTGTCACGTTAACGTTTGGAATGAAATAGGAATTCGTTGCATGAAAAAGAGTTCTTTCCATCACAGCTGGCGACAAATCAGCAGCGGCACCGGCGTTTTGAAAAAATATAGCTTCATAGGCCAAAATTTTTAAATCATCCGAAAATCCAATTTTGTAATCGGAACTGTATGGATGTCTTTTCCCCGTCATGCGCATGTCATCCTGACGGTGCAAAATTACCTTCACGGGTCGGTTCAAAATCTGGGTACCCAGGGCGGCCATAACTGCCCATGGCGTTGCTTGGTCTTCTTTTCCGCCAAAACCGCCGCCAATTCGAACAACGTCAACTTCAATCTTGTGCATCCCAACATTTAAGACTCTGGCTGTTATTCGTTGAACTGCAGTGGGACCCTGCGTAGATGAGGAAATTCGTATGTTCCCATTTTCAAGGGGGACAGCGTATGCCCCCTGAGTTTCAATATATAAATGCTCCTGTCCGCCAGTATTGGTCTGCCCCTGGAAAATATGGGCACATTTTTTCCAGGTTTTTTTGGTGTCTCCCAAACAAAAGGTCCGGGGAGGTAAGATCAATTTGCTTTTTTTTTGTGCCTCACGAGGATCAACTATGATTTCCTTCTCTGAAATGTTGATGTCAATGAGCTTCCTGGCTTCAAAAGCGATCTGGTCTGATTCGGCGATAATCAGTGCCATTGGCTGTCCCTGAAAATGTACATCCGTTGACGCAAACAATGGTTCATCTGGAATAATGCCGCCAATTTGATTCTTTCCGGGAATGTCTTCATGGGTGAGAACCTTAATAACGCCAGGTAAAGCAAGTGCCTTCGTGTAGTCAACAGATTCAATATGTCCATGCGCAAATGGTGAATCAAAAACAGCCCCGTAGAGCGTTCCCTGGATGGTAGGAATATCATCCAGAAAAATGGATTTGCCAGTGACATGTCCTTTTGAATCAATGTTTTTCATGCCAGTTGTTCCAAGGTGAATT
>SCKQ01000021.1 GCA_004124535.1 Fidelibacterota bacterium | reverse complement strand
TCGATTGCCATGGATAAGGAACTGCGTTTTGCCATCCGTGAAGGCGGCCGGACAGTCGGCGCTGGTGTTGTTACGGAGATTGTTGAGTAAGGAATATAAAATGGCGAACCAAACCATACGTATAAGTCTCAAAGCATACGATCATCATCTGTTGGATAAATCCACAGAAAAGATCGTAAAAACAGCAAAATCCACTGGAGCAGTTATCTCCGGACCAATCCCAATGCCTACAAAACGAACGATATATACTGTGCTTAGATCTCCATTCGTAGATAAGAAATCAAGAGAACAGTTTCAGACGAAGATACACAAACGAGTTGTTGATATTTTAAATTCCACTCCAAAAACAGTTGAAGCGCTAATGAAGTTAGACTTACCAGCTGGAGTTGATATTCAAATCAAGGTGTAATTATGCGCGGGTTGATTGGTAAAAAAATTGGTATGACACAAGTTTTTGGGGATCATGGAACCATGTTTCCGGTTACGGTTGTTGAAGCTGGCCCATGTGTTGTGACGCAAGTGAAAACTGAAATTAAAGATGGTTATGCTGCTGTTCAGCTGGGCTTTGGTGAACGGAAAGAAAAACATACAAATAAACCAATGAAAGGTATGTTTGACAAAGCAAAAACCACCCCAAAGCGTATTTTATCTGAATTTGAACCGATACAAGGTTTTGATTATGAAATAGGTCAGGAATTTGGAGCGTCTATCTTCAAAAAAGGTGATCTTGTGAATGTGACTGGTACTTCAAAAGGCAAAGGTTTTGCTGGTGTAATTAAACGTCATGGTTTTAGCAGGGGTCCATTGACTCACGGGCAGAAAGAATATTTACGCTCTCCAGGTTCAATTGGACAAGGATCTGATCCTTCACGAGTGTTTAAAGGAATGCGCATGGCAGGGCATATGGGCGTTGAAAAAGTCACAGTGAAGAATCTCGAAGTTGTGCGCGTTGATGGTGAAAAAAATCAATTACTCATAAAAGGTGCAGTACCTGGAGTACAAAACAGTTTTATACTGATTAAGAAATAATCATGGAAGTTCAAGTATATAAACAGGATGGAAGCAAAGTTTCAAAAGTGAAGCTCAATAATACTGTGTTCGGGATTGAACCCCATGAAGATGCTGTATTTCGAGCTGTACAGTCTGAATTGACAAATAGCCGTCAAGGCACACATGCTGCTAAAAATAGAAGCAAGGTTAGAGGTGGCGGTCGTAAGCCTTTTAAACAAAAAGGCCGAGGTGTTGCTCGTGCCGGATCAACTCGATCGCCTTTATGGAAGGGCGGCGGTACCGTTTTTGGTCCAGAACCACATGGTTATTCGTATAAACTCCCTAAAAAAATGAAGGGTTTGGCTCGCCGATCTGTGCTTTCACATAAAACCAAAAACGATGCAGTAATTGTTATCGATGAATTGAATATTTCAGCGTCAAAAACTAAAGAATTTTCAAAAATCTTGAGTGATTTGAATATATCAGAAAAAAAAGTAGCCGTTTTGTTGGGTGAAGGCAAGGATTCAGTGTTTTTGGCCGGTAGGAACCTGCCCAATGTTGCCATACTGGAAGCAGCTCATGCCAGTACCTATGATCTTATCGATTGTGATGTGATCCTTATTGAAAAAAGCGGTGTTGAAGCTTTAACTGAACAATTGATGGTGAAATAATGTCAGTACGAGAAATCATTATTAAACCTTTATTTACTGAAAAAATGAGTCAGTTGGAAGAAACTCAAAGAAAATATGCTTTTCACGTAGATAGTTCTGCTAATAAGATCGAGATCAAGGATGCAGTCGAAAAAAGATTTGATGTAGAAGTTGCAAATGTAGCTACAATGAACAGATTGGGCAAAGCCAAACAAATGACTGTCCGCAGTGGTGGGCGGACTATACGCACGTCTGGGCATCGTTCCGATTGGAAAAAAGCAATTATTACGTTGAAAGAAGGTTCAACGATTGATCTCATAAGGGGAGATGCTGGATAATGGGTATTCGGACACTCAAACCAACAACTCCTGGAAATCGTTTTGCAACAAGGCCGGACTTTTCAGAAATCACGAAGAATACTCCGGAAAAAAGTTTAACAGAAGCCAAGCGTAAGACAGGCGGTCGTAATAATCAAGGTAGAATCACCACACGTCATCGTGGGGGTGGTCATAAACAACGCTATCGTATCATTGATTTTAAACGGAACAAACACGATATTCCTGCAAAAGTAGCTGGAATAGAATATGATCCGAATCGTTCTGCAAATATCGCATTGCTTTATTACGCTGATGGTGAAAAACGTTATATCCTATCTCCTTTTGGAATCAAAGTTGGAGACACAGTTTTATCTGGGAAAAATGCTCCAATGAAAATCGGAAATGCTTTACCGCTATCAAAAATACCTACAGGTATGTTTGTACATAATGTTGAATTGAATCCCGGTAATGGGGGTCAAATGGTACGTAGCGCCGGTGCAGCTGCACAGGTCATGGCTCTTGATGGTGGATTCGCCACGTTGAAATTACCATCTGGGGAAATTCGCATGGTACGTGATGAATGTTTAGCCACATTGGGTGAGGTTGGTAATAAATCTCATGAACAAGTTGTTTCGGGTAAAGCAGGCCGCAGCCGCTGGTTAGGCCGTAGGCCAACTGTCCGCGGTGTGGCCATGAATCCTGTCGATCACCCCATGGGTGGTGGTGAAGGAAAATCCTCAGGCGGTCGTCATCCTACGACACCTTGGGGTAAGCCTACCAAAGGGTATAATACCAGAAAAAAGAACAAGAAATCAAATGATTATATCGTGAAGAGGAGAAAGTAGGATGGCAAGATCCTTAAAAAAAGGACCCTACGTTGATGAAAAACTCCTGAAGAAAGTTCAGGGAATGAATGATGGTGGTAAGAAAAAAGTGATTAAAACATGGTCACGGCGCTCAATGATCACTCCTGACTTTGTGGGCCACACTTTCGCTATTCATAATGGGAATAAATTTATCCCTGTTTTTATTTCGGAAAATATGGTTGGACATAAGCTGGGTGAATTTGCCCCGACTCGAATTTTTAGAATGCACTCCGGAGATCGTAAATAGCCATGGAAGCTCAAGCCTGTAGCAGATACGTTAGACAATCACCACGAAAAATCCGCATCGTGATAGATGAAGTACGTGGTAAAAAAGTCGGTGATGCTTTGAATTATCTACATTTTTCTCCAAAGAAAGGTTCAGAAGTAATTGAGAAAACATTGCGTTCTGCGGTGAGTAACCTGTTACAGAAAGCTGAAGATGCAAATATCGATCCGGATGGATTGATCGTGTCGAAAGCATTTGTAAATGGTGGGCCTCATATGAAACGATTTAGACCAGCATCCATGGGTCGTATTTCACGATTAAATAAACCAACAAGTCATGTCACTGTTGTAGTGAGTGACGCGTAAGGAGACATTTTGGGCCAAAAAACACATCCAATCGGTTTTCGTTTAATTGTCAATAAGAATTGGAGTTCAAATTGGTATGCTGATAAATCATTTGCCGCTGAACTGGAAGAAGATGTTAAGATTCGTAAATATATCCAGCATCGTATGCCCAATGCCGGTATTTCCCGTGTTGATATCAGTCGGACTTCAAAAATTATCACTGTCACTATCCATACAGCACGCCCCGGTATTGTCATCGGTAAAGGTGGTGAAGAAGTGAATCGTTTGAAAGAAGAAATGAATCAGCTTACAGAAAAAGGCGTACAGATAAATATTTCAGAAGTAAAGCGTCCCGAATTAGACGCTGCTCTGGTTGGCGCAAATATTGCACACCAATTGTTAAAAAAGATTTCTTACAGACGTGTAGTCAATAAAGCGATTCAATCCACCATGCGTATGGGGGCCCAAGGTATTCGAATCAACGTTGCCGGCCGGCTTGGCGGAACAGAAATTGCCCGCAGCGAAAAGTTTCATGAAGGCCGCGTCCCGCTGCACACATTACGCGCAGACATTGACTATGCGTTGACAGAAGCCCAAACGACATATGGAGTCATTGGGATTAAAGTTTGGATTTGTAATGGTAATACGGTTTAAGTAACATAATGTTAGAACCTAAAAAAGTAAAATTTCGTCGTCACCATCGCGGTAATCGCCGTGGAATGGCAACACGAGGTAATAAAGTGTCATTTGGCAGTTATGGCTTGAAAGCAATAGAGTCGAGTTGGATAACTGCCCGCCAGATTGAAGCTGCCCGTATCACAATTTCCAGGGTGGTTCGCAAAACTGGTAAAATGTGGATTCGTATTTTCCCAGATAAACCCATCACCAAGAAACCAGCTGAAACCCGGATGGGTAAGGGTAAAGGGTCGCCGGAATACTGGGTAGCCGTTGTAAAGCCCGGGCGAATACTATTTGAAGTGGGAGGTGTCGATCGTGAAATGGCAGAACTGGCATTTACAAACGCTTCTCATAAATTGCCCGTAAAGACAAAAATTGTTGAGCGGAGAGAAATATAATGAAACATTCAGAATTAAATGAAATGACAACGTCAGAATTGGATGTAAAGCTCCACGAAGATGTGGAAGCTTTGCAAAATCTGCGTTTTCAGAAATCTTTGCAGCAGTTGGAAAACCCCTTACAATTAAGACATTTGAAAAAAGAGATTGCCCAGATCAAAACAGTAATGCATGAATTTGAATTGGGTGTTAGAAAAGAAAAGGGTTCAAAATAATTATGGAACGTAAAAGACAATTTCTCACCGGCGAAGTGATCAGCGCAAAAATGGATAAAACTGTTATTGTGAAAGTCACCCGTCGTGTCAAGCATAAAGTGTATAAAAAAATCGTTGATAATTCAAGTAAATATATGGCTCATGTCGCCAGCGTTGAACCTAAAGAAGGTGATATTGTGCGTATCACTTCAACAAAACCAATCAGTAAAAGAAAACGTTGGCAAGTAAGTGAAATTATTCGTGAATCAGTAAAAATTGGATAAAGACAGTGATTCAGCAAGAAACAAGACTGAAAGTTGCAGATAATACAGGAGCCAAAGAAATCCTGTGTTTCAAAATTATTGGTGGTTCCAAACGACGTTATGCAACCGTGGGTGATATTATTGTGATTACCGTTAAAAATGCTATTCCAAATGGCATGGTAAAAAAAGGTGATATTTCACGGGCAGTAGTCGTGCGTACAAAGAAAGAAATTCGCCGCAATGACGGTTCGTATATCCGTTTTGATGATAATGCAGCAGTATTACTGAATAGTGCTGGTGAACCACTGGGAACACGCATTTTTGGCCCGGTAGCCAGGGAATTACGCGATGTCGGTTATATGAAAATTATTTCTATGGCGCCGGAGGTATTGTAATGCACATTAAGAAAGGAATGACGGTACGTATAATCAGTGGCAACCACAAAGGTTCAGAAGGCAAAGTGTTGCATATTTTCCCTGAATCTGATAAGGTGATCATTGAAGGAGTCAACTTGATAAAACGGGCGACACGTCCTTCCCAGGAAAATCCTGCCGGTGGTTTTGTGGAAAAAGAAGGACCAATCCATGTTTCAAATATGCTTCCGGTCCATAAAGGAAACACCACTCGGGTAGGATATAAGATTTTAGAAAATGGCCGCAAAGTAAGAATCGCTGTGAAAACAGGTGAAGAGTTAGAGTAGAATTATGGCAAAGAAAGAGACAAACGAAACACCAAAAAAGAAAAAGCCGGTTGCAAAAAAAAGCACTGCTAAAAAAAGCGCTCCTAAAAAAACTGCTGCTAAAAAAAGTGCATCTAAAAAGAGAACTCATAAAAATGAAGCATACGTTCCAAACTTGAAAAAGCAATATAAAGAAGCAATTGTAACTTCATTGATGAAGCGTTTTAGTTATAAAAATGTAATGGAAGTACCGCGCATTTCTGTTATTTCGATCAATATGGGTATTGGCGATGCAAAGATTAATCCTAGAGCACTTGAAAATGCCATTGATGAATTAACTTCTATCACGGGTCAAAAAACGGTTGTTACTCGTTCACGGAAGGACATATCTAACTTTAAAATCCGTAAAGGTTTTCCGGTGGGATGCAAAGTGACGCTTCGTGGAAATCGCATGTACGAATTCCTCGAAAGACTTATTTCAATCGCATTACCGCGTACACGTGATTTCAATGGCCTTTCTTTCAAATCCTTTGATAGAAAAGGGAATTATTCCTTCGGTATTAAAGAGCAGATTGTTTTTACTGAAATTGATTATGATAAAATCGATTCAATCCGCGGTATGGATATTACAATTGCTACATCAGCCAGTACCGACAATGAAGCATACTGGCTGTTAAAAGAATTTGGTTTTCCTTTACGGGAAAAACCTGTCCAACAAGAAGAAATCGCTGAGGCTGCTTAATGGCAAAAAAATCACTGATTATAAAAGCAAAAAGAAAACCAAAGTTTTCATCAAGGAGCTATAATCGTTGTTTCAATTGCGGTCGAGCTGATGGCTATTTACGCAAATTTGGTTTATGCCGGATTTGTTTTCGTGAAATGGCCTTAAAAGGTGAAATCCCTGGTATCACAAAAGCAAGCTGGTAAGGAGAATTAGTTAAATGAGTATGACAGATCCAATTGCCGATTTGCTGACACGGATTCGTAACGGCTTAAAAGCCGGAAAGCGCTGGGTAGAAATTCCATCATCTATTGAAAAGAAACGTATCGTTTTTATACTGAAAGAAGAAAAATATATCGAAGATTTTATCCTGATAGATGATAAAGGTAGGAAACAGATTCGGGTTTTTCTGAAATATGATTACCAGGGCAAGCCGGTAATTTCAGTCATTGAACGAGTAAGTAAGCCCGGTTTACGAGTGTATAAAGGGAAAAAAGAACTGCCCCGCGTACTCGATGGATTAGGAATTTCAATTATGTCTACATCAAAAGGTGTCATATCAAATAAAATGGCAAAAAAGTTTGGTGTTGGCGGTGAAGTGATTTGCAACGTTTGGTAAGAATATGTCAAGAATCGGAAAAGAACCAGTAATTATTCCTGAAAGTATCACGGTTGATATTCAACCCGATTTGGTCACGGTAAAAGGCCCAAAAGGTGAACTGCAGATCAATGTTCATCAAGCCATTAAAGTAGAACAAACTGACAATCAGATCGACGTCACACGTTCGTCTGATAGTAAGATGCATCGTTCGATTCATGGTACGACACGTATGTTGATTGCAAACGCAATCCATGGTGTTTCTGAAGGTTTTTCGAAAGACTTAGAGATAAGAGGTATAGGTTTTCAAGCCAATATGCAGGGTAGTCGTTTGCAATTGCTTTTAGGCTATTCACATGAAATTTATTTTGATCCTCCAGAGGGGATAGAGATCACAGCCAAACGGACAGATATCACAGTTTCCGGTATTGATAAGCAGCTTGTAGGTGAAGTGTCTGCAAAAATTCGTTCATTCAGAAAACCAGAACCGTATAAAGGTAAAGGTATTCGCTATAAAGATGAATATGTACGCTCTAAACAAGGTAAAACAGTTGCCACAGGTACTTAATAGATGAGTAAAAGTTCAGATAAAAAAATTCGTTTTGAGCGTAGGCGTAATCGCAGCAGAAGACAAAATCGGTTTCATGCAGAGCGTTATCGTCTGGTGATCTCACGTAGTTTGAAAAATATTTCTGCACAGATCATTGATGATTTGCAAGGTTCCACACTTGTGTCTGCTTCCACATTGGATAAAAACCTACAAAATAAATTGAAAAAAGCAGCAAGTAAAATTAATCAAAGCAAATTAGTGGGAGAAGCACTCGCTGCCAAAGCAAAAGTAAAGGATATTGAGAAAGTAGTATTTGATAGAAACGGTTTGCCTTATCACGGCCGCGTCAAAGCATTAGCTGATGGTGCTCGTGCGGGCGGATTAGTTTTTTAAAGGAGATTTTATTGGCAATTATTAATCCAGCAGAATTAGATCTTAAAGAAGAAGCAGTCGTGCGCATCAATCGTGTCGCTAAAGTGACCTCTCGCGGAAAGCGTTTTCGTTTTTCAGCACTGGTTGTGGTTGGTGATGGCAAAGGTCACGTTGGCATTGGTTTGGGTAAAGCAAATGATGTCATGGGCTGCATTTCCAAAGCTAAAGACAATGCTAAACGAAATATTTTTAGAGCTTCAATATTAAATGGTACAATTCCTCATAAAATTACGGGTAAACACGGGGCCAGTAGAGTTATGCTGAAACCCGCTTCTCCAGGTACAGGTATTATTGCCGGTGCAGCTGTTCGTGCCATTATGGAACAAGTGGGAGTGAATAATATTTTATCCAAATGCTATGGTTCGAATAATATCCTGAATGTTGTCAGGGCTACCGTTAATGCTCTCGAAAATTTACAAGATGCTGTTACTATAGCAAACAAGCGCGGTATTACAATTAAAGAAGTCTTTAGTTAAACATGGCAAAAACAAAAACACTTCGTATAACTCAAGTTCGCAGCCGTATCGGAAGGCGGCCAAATCAAAAGGCAACTTTGGATGCGTTGGGCTTAAGAAAAATTAATCAAACTGTTGAACATAGTGATTCAGATGTTATACGCGGCATGATCAATACAGTGAACTTTTTGGTGAATGTTGAGGAAGCTTGATGAAACTTGGTGAATTAAAACCAACAAAAGGTGCTGTAAAAGATACAAAACGCCGTGGCCGTGGACCCGGAACCGGATTGGGCCGTACTGGTGGGCGTGGTGAAAAGGGCTATCATTCCCGCAGCGGCAGTAAACAGCTATCATGGTTTGAAGGCGGTCAGATGCCTTTGCAGCGTCGCTTGCCACGAAGAGGTTTTTCAAACAGCATGTTTAAAAAATCATTCCAGGTTGTGAATTTGAAGGCGATCGAAAAATTGAAAGATAAAGATATAGATGGTCAAGTAATGCAGGATAATGGTTTGGTTCGATCAGCATTACAGCCCATTAAGATATTGGCAAACGGCGATATTTCACGAAAAGTAAATGTTACAGCAAGTGCCTTTAGTGCAACTGCAAAAGAAAAAATTGAAAAAGCAGGTGGATCTGTTACCATTCAATGATTGATAAGATCAGAAACGTTTTTAGCATTCCTGAACTCCGGAAGAGGATACTATTCACTTTTGGAATTTTAGTGGTTGTTCGTCTCGGTGCCCATGTTCCAATTCCAGGTGTAAATGGTGATGCCTTACATGCCGCTTTTGAGAATCTACAAAATACGCTTTTTGGATTGTTTGATATGTTCGCCGGTGGTGCCTTCCAAAAAGCAACATTGTTTGCCTTGGGTATCATGCCATACATATCGGCTTCCATTATGATTCAGCTCATGGGAACGGTTGTTCCTTATTTCCAGCGCTTGCAGAAAGAAGGGGAAGCTGGTCGTAAAAAGATTACCCAGATCACACGTTACGGTACAGTTCTTATTGCAGTTTTCCAAGCCTATAGTGTAACAATATTTCTGGAATCCATGACTGCCAGTTCAGCAGCAGGGACGATCGCTGTGATTGCCGATCCTGGATGGGGTTTCAAATTTGAGGCCATTATCAGTATTGTAACAGGAACGATGTTGTTGATGTGGTTAGGTGAGCGTATTACCGAGAGAGGTATTGGGAATGGTATTTCCTTGATAATTATGATTGGCATCATGTCTCGGTTACCTACTGTAATTATCAGTGAAGTCGCTCTAATAAATGAAGGCGTTCGTAATCTGCTTTCAGAATTTATTCTATTAGGCATCATGTTTGTTATTATTGCTTTTGTGGTATATTTAACACAGGGTACGCGAAAGATACCGGTGCAGTATGCCAAACGTGTGGTAGGACGTAAAGTGTATGGTGGTCAATCAACACATATTCCATTACGCGTAAATACAGCAGGTGTTATGCCCATTATTTTCGCACAGTCCATCATGTTCTTACCAAGCACGATCGCAATGTTTTTTATCGATAGTGAATTCATGCAAGGCGTTATGCGCTGGTTCTCTTTTGACCATCCATTTTACTGGTTTGTTTTCGGGACACTGATTGTATTTTTCACTTACTTTTATACAGCTATAGCTTTTGATCCTGTTCAGGTTTCAACACAAATGAAACAGCAGGGTGGTTTTATTCCAGGAATTAGACCAGGGAAAAAGACCGCTGATTATATTGACAATATTTTGACAAGAGTGACTTTACCTGGATCATTCTTTTTGGCGTTTGTCGCTATTTTCCCTTACATCCTAATGAATGCCATGGATGTCGGGTATGATTTGGCATCATTTTTTGGTGGAACAAGTTTGTTGATCATTGTTGGTGTAGCATTGGATACATTGCAGCAGGTTGAATCACATTTGCTGATGCGTCACTACGATGGTTTTTTATCCAAAGGAAAGATTCGCGGACGGAGGCGCATGTAATGGTTCACGTTCGGACAGCGAGAGAAATAGAATTGATTGCTAAAAGCTGCCAAATTGTTGCAGATACGTTGGACATGCTAACCAGTTATGTAAAGCCAGGAGCCGATTTGTTGAAATTGGACTCAATGGCAGAAGATTTTATCCGCTCAAAAGGAGCACGCCCCGCTTTTAAAGGGTATATGGGTTTCCCGGCAACACTTTGCATCTCGATTGATGAAGAAGTTGTACACGGAATTCCTAAAAAGCGGACATTGCAGGAAGGACAAATTGTAGGTATTGACTGTGGTGCTGAGAAAAAGGGGTATTATGGTGATTCAGCCAGAACCTTTGCTGTAGGTAATATCAGCTCGGACAAAAAGAAGTTGATGAAAATTACCCGTGAATCTTTGATGAAAGGCATTGAAGAAGCGAAACCCGGTAACTATGTATCTGATATTGGTCATACCATCCAAACATTTGTTGAGGCAGAAGGATATTCTGTGGTACGTGAATTAGTAGGTCATGGTATTGGAACCGACTTGCACGAAGAACCACAGGTACCAAATTATGGAATGCCCAAACAAGGCCCCCAATTGCAGGAAGGTATGTGCCTGGCGATTGAACCCATGATCAACCTGGGTACAAAGGATGTTTTCACAGATACAGATGGCTGGACAATTAAAACAAAAGATGGAAAATCATCTGCTCATTTTGAACATACAATCGCCATTCTTGCAAATGGCCCAAAGATACTAACCATGGGTAAAGCATAATGGCCAAGGAGCAGCCCATAACAGTTGATGGAATCATTAAAGAAACATTGCCCAATGCAACATTTAGAGTGGAGATCGA
The DNA here is from genome assembly GCA_004124535.1 of Fidelibacterota bacterium. Next base: position 26,065 of record SCKQ01000021.1, on the reverse strand, counting down.
AATTGGAGACCATAAACATATTGTTCTAGCTCACGTCAGTGGTAAGATGCGTATGCATTTTATAAAGATCCTGCCGGGTGATATGGTGACATTAGAAGTTTCTCCGTATGATTTGAATAGAGGTAGAATTATTTACCGTCAGAAGTAAGAAATATGAAAGTACGTACATCAGTTAAAAAAATGTGTTCAAAGTGTAAGATCATCCGCCGCAAAGGTGTGGTGTTTGTGGTCTGCGAAAACCCAAAACACAAGCAGAGACAAGGTTAGGAGTAGAATTTGGCTCGTATTGCTGGTATCGATATTCCCCGCGATAAAAAAGTCGCATATTCCCTTCGTTACATTTATGGGATCGGCATGACCAAGGCTAAAGTAATTTGTGCTGAAGCAAAGGTCGATGAGAATATTCGTGTAAAAGATTTAAAAGAAAAACAGGTGATAGCCATTCGTGATGCCATCACCAAGTTAGAAATAAAAATAGAAGGTCAAGCCCGTTCTGAGATGGCAATGAATATCAAGCGTCTGAAGGATGTGGGTTCTTATAAAGGCATCCGTCATCGCCGGGGTTTACCGGTGAATGGTCAACGAACCAAAACCAACGCCCGTACCCGTAAAGGCAAGAAACGTACGATTGGATTGGGCAAAGGTACAGTGGTGGTTAAGAAAGGATATTAATTGGCTAGTCAAAAGGGAACAGGAAAGAAAAAATCTAAAAAGAAATCCGTTGAACCGAACGGCGTTGCCCATATTAAGGCAACTTTTAATAATACACACATCACGTTAACAGACAGTTATGGTAATGTGGTTGCATGGGCTACAGCCGGCACTTCCGGCTTTAAGGGTTCACGTAAAAGTACCGCCTATGCTGCTACCATGGCTGCACAAAAAGTAGCTGCTAAAGCGTTGGGCATGGGTTTAATGAGAGTTGATGTGCGCATAAAAGGGCCTGGTTCAGGACGTGAATCTGCTATTCGCGCCTTAGCCGTAACTGGCTTGGAAGTGCTTTCCATTAAAGACGTGACACCATTGCCTCATAACGGATGCCGACCACCTAAAAAGCGTCGTGTATAGGGCGGAGATAAATTTATGGCAAAATTAAAAACACCCAGGGGAAAACTTGTTCGCAAGTTCGGTGAAAATATTTTTGGTAATCCAAAATTTGACCGGATTTTAAACCGCAAACCATATAAAGCTGGCCAGCACGGTCAAACAAGGCGCCGTAGACTTTCCAATTACGGAACTCAGCTCAAGGAAAAACAGAAAATCAAGGTCTTATACGGTGTGCTGGAAAAACAATTCCGGAATTATTTTGAAAAAGCAGATAAAATGGTTGGTGAAACCGGTACAAATTTGATGCAGCTCCTTGAACAGCGTTTAGATAATGTTGTATATCGTTTGGGGTTTGCTCCAACAAGACCTGCTGCAAGACAATTGGTAAACCATGCACATTTCCTGGTGAACAATCGTAAAGTGAATATATCATCTTATAATGTGAAACCAGGTGATGTGATCCAAGTGCGTGAGCGCAGTAAAAAAATGGACATTATCCTTGATTCCATGAAACGCATCAAAGGTGACCTTGATCTGCCTTGGTTGGAATTGGATAAAGCAAAAATGACCGGCAGTGTGATAGCATTCCCTGAACGTGAAGATATGCACATACTGGTGAATGAGCAGCTGGTCGTCGAATTATATTCAAAATAATTAACAGAAAGGCATTATATAAATGGCTAATAAACTGAATATTCAAGTTCAAGTTGATGATAAAAATCTTACGGACACAAAAGGCACGTTTTCATTGCAGCCTCTGGATAGAGGGTATGGAATTACGTTGGGTAATTCGCTGCGTCGTGTTTTGTTGACCTGCATCCCTGGCGCAGCAATCACAAATGTACGTATCGATGGCGTCCAGCATGAATACTCAACAATTAAAAACATCCGTGAAGATGTTGCTGATATTATTCAAAACTTAAAAGGCGTACGTTTCAAATTGATGGAAAATAATCCTGATAAAGTCAATCTAACCATTAAAGGTTCTGGAAAATTCACAGCCAAGGATATCCAAAAAGCCAGTGATCAATTTGAGATACTAAATAGTGATCATTATATCACCGAGTTGAACAAAGACACAAAACTGGAAATCGAATTACGAATCGGAATTGGTAAAGGGTATGTTCCTGCTGAAGAGAATGAATTACCGAATGCTCCAGTTGGTACACTGGCAATTGACAGTATTTTTAATCCTGTTACAAAAGTAACATTTGATGTGAGCCCGGTACCTGGCGCAAAAGAACCTATCGAAATCCTGACTATATCAGTTGAAACAGATGGTTCTATCACACCACAAGATGCTATCAGTCATGCTTCATCTGTCTTGATTGATCATTTAAAATATGTTCAAGCGATTGCAAGTCCTGAAGTATTAGAAGTATCTGAAGGCATTAGCGAAGAAGACTTAAAAATCAGAGAATTGCTGAAGCGCACTATTGATGAAATGGAACTATCAGTGAGGAGTCACAATTGCCTCCAAGCAGCTGGAATTAAATTCATCTTTGAGATGGTTAAAAAGGAAGAAAGTGATATGTTGAAGTACAAGAACTTTGGTCGTAAATCCCTGACAGAACTTGTGGAAAAACTGGATGAAATGGGTTTGCACTTTGGCATGGATGTAGATACATACTTGAAAGATCCCACGTAAACATGGCAAAAAATAATCAACATCGCAAATTGGGTGTAAACCCGGCACACCGCCGGGCGATGCTCATGAATCTGGCTGAAAATTTAATCAAGCATAAACGCATCAAGACAACAGATTCCCGAGCAAAAGCACTACGGGAATACATTGAACCCATGATTACAAAAGCAAAAAAGGGTGATCTGAACTCACGCCGCATGGTGTTGAAAAAACTGCATAAAAATGCAGTGCAGACACTGTTTGATGAAATCGGGCCGGCCTATGCTGATCGTCCTGGTGGATATACTCGGATTATCAAACTTGGTTTTCGCAATGATGATAAAGCTGCCATGTCATTGATAGAATTTGTTGACTTCGAAAGCGAGGGAGAAACAGCTGTTGCTAAAAATGAAAATGAAAAAGCTGAATAGTTGATTTGATCAAGCGAGTTCACAATCCTTTGAGGGCAGTTCTATTGACTGCCCTTCTTTTTATCAGTCATGATCGAATTACTGCTGGAATAAATCAGTTCGATGAACGCTGCTTGTGGGTGGTTCGTGATATTATGACCAGTGAGCAAGCCATTGATGAAATGATTGAGTTTGCAGATGAAAATGGATTTAATAATCTCTTAGTTCAGGTTCGCGGCAGGGGTGATGCTTATTACCGATCGCAGTTAGTTCCCAGGAGTGAACTATTGCTGGATCCCTTTTTCGATCCATTGGCTTATGTTATCGATCGAGCTCATGCAAAAGGTCTAAATGTTCATGCCTGGGTCAATGTTTACTTAGTTTGGTCTACGGTAAACCGACCCCGTGCGTTGCATCATGTGTATAATGGTCATTCTGACTGGATTGATACTAATGGCAATGACACTGCAACATTATTCAATAAGGAAAATGACATCGCTGGAGAGGGATATTTTTTAGCTCCACATCATCCAGAAGTAAACAAACATCTATTAGCTATTTTTAGAGAATTGACAGCATTATACGAATTGGATGGACTGCATTTGGATTATATTCGTTTTCATGATGCAGAATATGGAAATAATGTAGATGCAAAAACGTATTATTATCAGAATAGATATAATCATAATAAACCTGTTTTTGATAATGAAAATAGTATTGAATGGGATACCTATCGCAGATCGGCCATTACAGACCTCATAAAAGAGACAAAACAAATGCTTTTGGATGTGCGTCCGGACTGTAAACTGTCTGCGGCTGTAAAACCAAATCTTCCTATGGCCAGGAATCGCTATTTTCAGGAATGGGATGTATGGCTGGCAGCCGGTTATTTGGATTGGGTAATGCCAATGAATTATACTCCGGATATTCGCAAATTTGCTGAAAATATTGATATTATATACGACCATCTGCCCAGGCAATACCGGGACAGGATCATTATGGGCATTGCTTTATATAATCAAAATGAATTGGCAGCGATAGATAAGATCAGATATACAGAGATCACCCATTTCAAAGGTATCTCACTTTTTTCTTACAATGTTATTGTTGATGAACCAGATTATGCTCGCCAGTTATTTAAATAACAGTATTTTTGATTTAATCTGAAATCAGGCTATACCCTTTTTGAGTGTAGGGGAGAATAGCATAAATTCACGATTGATTTCAGGAGAAAAAATGTCCAAAGTGATTCATGCTCCCAAGGGGAGTAAACTCACCTGTAAGAACTGGCAGATCGAAGCGCCTTACCGCATGATCCAGAATAACCTGGATCCGGATGTGGCTGAAAACCCCGATGAACTTGTTGTGTATGGAGGGAAGGGAAAAGCAGCTCGAAACTGGGAATGCTTTGATGCTATCCTCGACACATTAAAAAGACTTGAGCCAGATGAAACCCTGCTGGTGCAGTCCGGGAAGCCGGTGGGTGTGATCCGAACGCATACTACCTCTCCCCGGGTATTGATCGCCAATTCTAATTTGGTACCCGAATGGGCCAACTGGGAACATTTTAACGAGCTGGATCAAAAAGGCCTCATGATGTATGGTCAAATGACGGCTGGTTCATGGATCTATATTGGCACACAGGGAATTCTGCAAGGAACATTCGAGACGTTTGCTGCGGCTGCCAAACAGCATTATAACAGCGATCTAACAGGAAAATTTGTATTGACAGCCGGTCTGGGTGGTATGGGTGGTGCTCAACCGCTTGCGGTGACCATGAACAACGGTGTAACAATCTGTGTTGAAATCGATCCGCATCGAATTCAACGTCGTTTAGAGACTAAATACCTGGATGTGGCCTCAGAATCCCTTGTTGACGCCCTAACGTTAGCCCGAGACGCCGCAGCGAAGGGAGAGCCGTTATCTATTGGTTTGTTAGGAAATGCGGCCGATATTGTACCAAAAATCGCTAAAATGGGCATTGTGCCGGACATGGTAACCGACCAAACTTCTGCTCATGATGAACTGGATGGCTATATCCCCAATGGTATGGCTTACGAGGAAGCCCTTGATCTGCGAAAGTCTGATCCGGATAAATATATTAAAGAAAGTTTTCGATCCATGGCTGAACATTGCCAGGGTATGCTCGATCTGCAAAATATGGGTGCTATTACTTTTGATTATGGAAACAACCTCCGTGGACAGGCCAAGAAAGCAGGAGTGGAAAATGCATTCGATTTCCCGGGGTTTGTGCCGGCCTATGTCCGTCCATTATTCTGTGACGGCAGAGGACCTTTTCGCTGGGTAGCACTTTCCGGTGATAAAAAGGATATTTATAAAACAGACGATAAAATTCTGGAAATGTTTCCCGAGGATGAAACATTGACGCGTTGGATTAAAATGGCTAGGGAAAAAGTCCAGTTCCAGGGATTGCCATCGAGGATATGCTGGCTGGATTATACACAACGTGTTAAGTTTGGCGTGGAATTAAATCGCATGGTAGCCAGTGGAGAATTATCCGCACCCATCGTTATTGGTCGTGATCATCTTGATACGGGTTCTGTAGCATCACCTTATCGAGAAACTGAAGCCATGAAGGATGGTTCGGATGCTGTTGCGGACTGGCCGTTGCTCAATGCGCTGGCGAATACGGCCAGCGGTGCTACCTGGGTGTCTATTCACCAAGGTGGCGGCGTAGGCATGGGTCTGGCCATTCATGCCGGTCAAGTCATATGCGTGGATGGATCACCTGAAATGGAAGAACGTGTAAAGAGAGTCCTAACAACTGACCCGGCAACGGGGTTGTTTCGTCATGCAGATGCAGGATACGAACAAGCTATCGAAAATGCGAAAAAATGGGATGTTGATATTCCCATGATGAAATGATCCTTAAAAACATCGGTCAATTAACATCATATAACCCCGATTCAGGGGAAGTTGAAACTATATCGAACACTTCATTGACTATCGATGGAGATAGAATAGCAGAAAACAGCAATGGTGAGGCGATTGACTGTGGTGGATCCCTCGTCACTCCTGGATTTGTAGATCCCCATACGCACTCTGTATTTCTAGACAGCAGGGAAGAAGAATTTGCCCTACGCCTGGCAGGAATTTCATATGAGGAAATTGCAGCTCAAGGAGGAGGTATTAATGCCAGCATAAATGGCGTAAGAAATGCTTCAAAAGATGAGCTGATCGAACGGGTTTCCAAACGAATGGACCGCTTCCTAAAACTAGGTACAACCACTGTAGAATGCAAATCCGGATATGGTTTAGATACAAAGTCAGAATTAAAATCACTTCAAGTAATACATGAAGTAAATGAAAGCCATGAAATTGATATGATCCCTACATTTTTAGGTGCCCATGCATTCCCCCCAGAATTTGCAGATGATCATGAGGGCTATGTGGATCTGCTGTGTGCTGAAATGATTCCAGCTGTGGCGGAGCAGGGAATTGCTGTATTTTGTGATGTATTCTGTGAAAATGGGTACTTTAATGTAGATCAATCCCGGCGCATATTTGAAACAGCCAAGAACCAAGGTTTAACACCGAGATTACACGCCGATGAATTCGAGGATTCAGGAGCGGCTGAACTGGCGGCAGAGGTAGGAGCAGTGTCAGCAGATCACCTCATGGCAGTCAGTGATGCTGGAGTGGAAAAAATGGCGGAAAATGGTGTAACAGCCACTTTACTGCCGGGAACCACATTTTTCCTCGGTAAAGACACCTATGCTCCCGCCCGAAAATTGTTGGAAAATGGAATAGATGTTGCTCTGGCAACGGATTACAACCCCGGCAGTTGTCAAATGCAATCCATGCCTTTTATCATTTCTTTGGCTTGTATCCATTTGGGGATGACAGTAGAAGAGGCATTTGCGGCTGCCACCTATTATTCTGCCAAAGCGTTGAATTTGGAAGGTGAGGTAGGCTCCATCGCCATCGACCGCAAGGCCGATCTCATCATTTGGGACGTAGAAAGGCTTATGAATATTCCCTATAACGTGACAGATCTGTCCATCAAAATGGTCATTAAGAATGGAAAAGCGATTAACTCGTGATAGTGAGTCTTGTAAACTTGCGCTTGTTCTTACAACATGATGACAAAATACAGGCTGGGGAGTTCATTCAGACCAGGAAGATGGTGCTGTTAAAATAACATGCATACGATCAATACACCCACGATCGTATTCACAAAATTTACCCCGTCATTATCCAGCCACTTGAAACCTTTTGCGTGGCTGGTATGCATTTGGCAGTGTATTCTTTTTTCAGTTTCTTTACCGCAGGCTGAACAGGTGAACTTGGCTTGAATACTTCCGCCGAGAATGGAGTCTACAAAGCTCCCGACAAATCCTGCTAATACTATCCAGTGAATTGGAAAATCATTTAGCCAATTCATTCCAATTAAAGCAATAGTTCCAGCTCCTAAAGCAGATCCAACAAAACCTAAAAGTGTCACCCCGCCGGAAGTGCCTTTTATTACTGTTTTAAAATTCAAAATATGACGAGGATCCTTTTTGCTGAAAAAGCCGATCTCTGTTGCCCAGGTGTCTGCTGTGGCAGCAGCGATAGCGCCCAAGAACATTATATAAGCCAGGTCAAAAGGCTGAAAAAAATTCACAATGGCAATGATCATGGGTATTCCGCCGTTGGCTAATACCTGCAGCACATCCCTATTCGAGCTCTTTTGCGTGGTTTCAGCGGACTTTTTCCCCAATTTTGATAGTAGGGATGATAAAATGAAAAAAGCCAGGATAGGGGTGATCCATTGGAATCCTCCAGTGCCAAAGATGAATATTCCCATAATAAATGCTGCAACTGCTCCTCCACCATTCAGGGAGCGTACTTTGTAAGCAGCATAAAAGATCACTGCCGAACCCAAAGTCCAGGTTAATAATGCGGGTAAAGATCCGTGGCTGTAGTTGATGAGATAAGTCTCGTAGGCAATGGCTGTCACTATTGGCACCGAAAAGTTGTCAGACCCTTTATTGCTAGCGGCTTCGGCCAAGGTCGCCGCCATTCCTGTAAACGCTGCGCAGCCAATCAACACTTCCAAAGGCAGAAAAAACGCAGCATCAAAGAACCAGGCAAAAAAGTCTGTGCCCACATAAATGATCAGCGTAGTGGAGAGGAACATGGCTGCGCTGCCCTGGAGGGACTTTTCATCTACCCACAATCTAAATTTCAGTGGTTTCTTTTCGTGTTCGCCAACGAAGGATGCCAGGGTATCAGAAAATGTCATGACCAGCATGGACAGGATCAGGGTAATGGGCTTTTCCCAAAAGAATGCTGCCAAGATCAAAAAAGCGATGGGAAAATAAACAGTCCCAAAAGTTTTTCGTTTTGTATCATGCATACCCTTGAATGCATCAATGTTCAATGCAGTAGCATTCACCACAATGAAAATGGCCGCCAGCGTAATAGGCTGAATATTCGATCTGAATATGAGGGGACAGCAGGCAACCATGATCCCCACGATAACATGGACCATCTTACGGCTGGCCTCCGGGCCCCATTTTAACTTTGAGCGTACGAATTCGGCTATACCTATCAAAAAGAATATGAACACAAAAAAAACACCAAAAGTGATCCATTCATTTTCGAAGTGCTGAAAAAGGGGCATTTCCATGGAAAAATCTACATAGCCCATGGTAAAAATGTGCATTGTAAGATGAATGTTTTGTAGAATTGACCTTAACTATTCCAATAAGCAGGTCCAATTATGGGAAACAAGATCTCACGAAGACAATTTTTACGTGCCGGTACCGCTGCTGCGGCAGGAATGGCGATAACACCGGCGCGTTCATTATTAAATATCACTGATAACAGTTCTGCTGAAAAAGTGATTATTATTGGCGCTGGCCTTGGCGGTGTTTCCTGTGCCTATGAATTGCAGAATGCCGGCATCGATATTACTGTTCTGGAAGCCCGTTCCCGTCCCGGAGGCAGGGTGCGGACCTATCGCGATCCCTTTGCCGATAATTTATACGCCGAAATGGGTGCCGAATATGTGGATTCCAGTGATGAATATGCCCGCAAATATTGTAAAGAATTTGGTCTGGATATACTGCCGGCAAAGCAATATGACGGTATTTACGTACGCGGCAAGAAATATAACATGGCTGATTTCAAGGCCATGAAACAAATGTTGCCTTATAAAGGGACGGTTGGCGGAAAGCTATTCGGCCAGGAATTTGAATATGTCCGTCATTGGGTGGAAAAGATCAAGGATCCCAAGAATATACCAGAGGATGTCCTGGATCTTGACAACATGAGCGTTGCCCAGCTTTTAAGGAAAGAGGGTGCACCGCGAGACATCATTGATCTATATAAGTATACGAATGCAACAGAAAGTACCTGCACCCCTGATCAAATGTCTGCGTTGAATATGGTTTTCGGTCATTTCTATGCATCAGCTTTCAGCGAGAATACAGTGGAAGGACGGATCTTCGGCGGCAATGATCAATTACCAAAGCGCTTTGCCAAGGAAATAGCAGCAAATTTGAAATATAACTGTCCAGTGAAAAAGATAAGCCACAGTAAGTCAGGTGTAGAAGTCACATTTGAAGAAAGCGGAAAGTTGGCATCCATTTCAGCGGATCGCTGTGTGGTGGCCATGCCGTTGACCATCCTGCGGAAAACAAAGATTACACCTTATTTTTCTGATGAAAAGATGCACTGTATCCGCAAGCAGTCCTATGGAGAGGTCATGAAGATTGCCATGCAGTTCAAACGGCGTATCTGGGATGAACAGGGCAGTGTAGGCCAGCGCGTTTTTACCGATACACCTTTACGCCGTGTTTATCATTTTTCCATTGATCAACCAGGCCCCCGGGGAATTCTGTTATCCTTTACGTCCGGTTCTTCAGCAGCAAAACTTGGAAAAATGAGTCAGAAACAGCGCTTGCGTGTGGCCAAAGAAACAGCCACGGAATTATGGTCGGAAACTCCGCATGTTTGGGAATCTGGAATTTCCAAATACTGGAATGAGGATCCCTGGATGCAGGGCAGCTATACATATTTGAGCCCCGGCCAGTGGGATTTTATAGATATCTTGAGCAAGCCTGAAGGAAAAGTGCATTTCGCCGGTGAACATACCTCTGAATTTCATTCATCCATGAATGGCGCCATTGAGTCCGGTGTGCGCGCCAGCAGGGAGATTATTGAAGGTTAATGGGTACCCACGAATACGAAGCAGATAAGCGCAACGAAAATATCCTTATTTATGTCAATGGGGAGATCGTGCTACGCAGCGAAGCTAAAGTGTCGGTCTTTGACAGTGGCTTTTTACTGGGCGATGGTGTGTGGGAAGGAATTCGCTATCATAACGGACACCTGGTCCATAAAAATGAGCATTTTAAGCGACTCTTCGCAAGTGCTGCAGCCATCGGAATGGATATTGGTAAAACAGAGGAAGAATTGGAAGAAATAATCATCTCTACTTTGGCAGCCAATAACATGGAATCGGATATTCATCTCCGCTTCATCGTCTCCCGCGGAATGAAAAAAACACCCTATCAGCATCCCAAAGTGAATGTGAGCGGACCTACCATTGTGGTTATCCCCGAATACAAGAAAGCCAGTGAGGACGTGAAAAAGACAGGGATAAGTTTGGGAACAGTAAGCATCCGCAGGGGAACGTCAAAAACACAGGATCCAAAATGGAATACCTTAAGCAAATTGAACTGCATTGTGGCCTGCATTGAAGCAGATCGGTTGGGATTTGACGAAGGATTGATGCTGGATGTGAATGGCTACGTGTCCACATGCAATTCAACTAACTTTTTCGTCGTACGCCAAGGCGAAGTGTGGACGTCCACCGGAGAATATTGTTTGAATGGCGTCACCCGCGGTAGCATCATTCGCTTGTGTAAGGAAAATGATATTCCTGTCTTTGAACGAAATTTCCATGTGGAAGATTGCCATACTGCACATGAAGCATTTGTAACCGGCACTTTTGCCGGAGTGATTCCTGTGGTGGAAATTGATGGACATGAGATCTCCGGCGGTAAAAGAGGGGAATTAACAAAGCGGCTCCAAAACATTTATAAAAAAGACATCGATACATTATACCCACCCAGTGACTAAACACATTGCCATGTGGTCCGGTCCGCGGAATATATCTACGGCCATGATGCGTTCTTTTGAGAATCGCCCGGATACTTTCGTATCCGATGAACCTTTTTACGGATATTATTTAAATAATACGGATATAGACCATCCCGGTAAAAAAGAGGTTTTGCGATCCATGGAATGTGGTTGGGATAAAGTGGTGGATTACATCACCGGATTTATCCCTGAAGAAGCGTCAATATGGTATCAAAAACATATGGCTCAGCATAATCTGCCGGGAGTGGATCTTTCATGGATCGGTCAATTAACAAATTGCTTCCTCATTCGCGATCCAAAAGAAGTTATTTTATCCTATAGTAAAAAATATGAGGTGAACCGTTCAGAGCTTTTGGGCTTTCCTCAGCAGGTAGAATTATATCGTAAAATAACAGAAGAGATCGGCGAAGATCCTGTTATCATTGATGCCAGAGATGTATTGCATGATCCAATAGATATTTTGCAGAAATTCTGTGAAGCAGTAGGAATACCATTCATGGATGAAATGTTATCGTGGCCCGCAGGACCGCGGGATACAGATGGTGTGTGGGCAAAATACTGGTACAGTTCTGTGGAAGCATCAACATGCTTCCAACCTTATATGCAGCCAACGGAAGAATTGTCTTCTGAACAAGAAGCGATTTATGAGGAATGTCTCGTATATTATGACACTCTCCATCGCAAAAGGATTTATTGATTCATGGCTAAAAAGATTGACTCAAAAGCAGTCGGCCTGGATATCGGACTATTGATCGGCCGTTTTTTTATGGACACTGAAGATCTCCACTACGGCTACTGGCCCAATGATAAAACAGCCACCGCTCAAAATTTTGCCGAAGCACAGTTACGCCATTCCCAATTGATCATAGATAATATACCAGAAAGGGTGAGATCGATTTTAGATGTAGGCAGCGGTTCGGGAAATTTAGCAAAAAAATTACTTGAGCTTGGATATGAAGTGGATTGTGTGCTTCCCAGCGAGTTCCTTGCAGAGAATATTCGTAAGAAATTAGGTGATCGTTCCACAGTGCATGTCTGTGGATTTGAGGATTTAGATACTGATAAATCCTACGATATGATACTATTCAGCGAGAGTTTTCAATATGTAAAACTGGGCTTATCTATTGATAAGATTGTGGATATGCTGCCCCATGGCGGCCACTTGTTTATTTGTGATTTTTTTAGTAAAAATGTACCGGGTAAAAGTCCATTAGGTGGTGGACATAAATGGACCAAGTTTGAAGAAAAGATTAATGCAGTAGCACTCACCAAAAAGATGGATATTGATATTACGGAAGAAACAGCGCCAACAAATGACCTGTTGGATAAATTTGTCACTGAAGTTCTTGATCCCATTAAAACCATGTCCGGCGAATATTTAGAAAGCAACTATCCAAAGCTTACCGGTTTTTTGAATTGGAAATATGAAAAGCGCCTTGTAAAAATCAACCGGGTGTATTTCACCGGTCAGCTAACCGGGTCGAATTTTATCAAATACAAAACATACCGCTTACTGCTCTTTCAAAAATAACGTGCCGGTATTTAATTCACTGCCAAAAATTTTCGTACTGATGAATTACTGGCTGTAATTTATTTGGTCTGTATGCGCTCATGTATCACGGTCACCATGGCTGCATACAGAAAGCAATTATTCCCTGCTAATAAATACATTTCTATTACAGAAAATCAAGCTTGGAATTTCTTGGAAAAAATGCAAAATGAAGACCTGAAAAAGTGGCCAGATCAATTAATGGAATATGTTGAATCAACACGATCTAATTGGAGAAGTACGTGGCAGGGGACTATTCATTGGGATCGAGTTAGTAAAAGATGAACTTGTTCCTGCAGCTGCTGAATCACAAACCATCGTAAATCACATGAAAGATAAAGGACTTCTATTGAGCACAGACGGTCCGGACCATAATGTTATCAAGATCAAACCGCCCTTGGTGTTCAATAAAGAAAATGCTGATGAATTGGTCAAAAAACTCGATGAAACAATGACTGAATAATGAAAAATGCAATTATACTCATTTTTATCTTAATGTTAGTGGTGGCAATATTAATGATGAAAAAAGAAAAAACACATGAAATGAATGATCATTGGGAAGACCAAACCGTCTTTCAGATTAATCGCGAGGAACCGCGAGCCCATTTTTTCCCATTTGAATCAGAAGCATTGGCCTTGAAAAATGATAAGTCCTTATCTAACTATTTTCAATCATTGAATGGCGAATGGAAATTCCATTTTGCAAAAGATCCTACTCAAAAAGCAACAGGCTTTGAACAGGTTGACTATGAAGTATCTCACTGGGATGACATCACAGTGCCAGGGCATTGGGAAATGCAGGGCTGGTCAGTTCCCATTTATTTGGATGAAGAATATCCTTTTCCACCAGATCCGCCATTTGTCCCTCATGACTACAATACAGTTGGATCATACGTAAAGACATTTGAATTGAATGAATTATGGAATAATCGAGATATCTTTATTCACTTTGGCGGTGTGCGGTCTGCATTCTATTTCTGGCTGAATGGTGAATTCGTTGGCTATAGCCAGGGCTCCAAGACTCCTGCTGTATTCAATATCACTGACAAAGTCATATCTGGAGAGAATAAAGTCGCCGTGCAGGTATATCGTTTTTCTGACGGTTCTTACTTGGAAGGCCAGGATACTTGGAGGGTCAGCGGATTGGAACGGGATGTGTATCTTTATGCAGTCCCTAAAACACGAATCGCCGATTTCTTTGTTAAAGCAGAATTGAATGACGATCTAAAATCTGGATATTTTTCCCTCGATATTGATTTTTTACAAGATGATGAAACAGCAGAAGAAATGACTATCAAGGCTGTTTTGACCGGTTCATCTGAAACATTGTTTGATTCGATAGCAGTTGTGAAAAAATCAATATTATTTGAATCGGTCATTGACCATGTCAATCCATGGTCAGCAGAAGATCCGTATTTGTATAATCTGCAGATCAATCTGTATAATTCTCAAGAGGAAGTCATAGAAAGTTTCACTCAACAAGTGGGTTTCAAACGGGTTGAAATAATAGACGGAAATCTGCTCGTAAATGGAAAAGCCATTATGTTCCGCGGTGTGAATCGCCATGAATGGGATCCTGTTCGGGGGCGGTCCATCACTGAAGAAACTATGATAAAAGATATTCAGCTGATGAAGGAAAACAATATTAATGCTGTCCGTACATCTCATTATCCCAACCAGGAACGCTGGTATGAATTATGCAATGAATATGGTCTCTATGTCATCGATGAGGCCAATATTGAAGCTCACGGGATGCAATTTCATGAAAAAAGCTATGGACATATAGCCAATGATAGCACTTGGACTGCCCAATGGATCGACCGCGGAAAGAGAATGGTTGAAAGGGATAAGAATCAACCCTGTATTATTATGTGGTCCATGGGTAATGAAGCGGGTGATGGTAAAAATTTTAAAATACTTTATGATTGGATAAAATCAAGAGATGATTCACGTCCTGTGGTCTATCAACCCGCCTGGTATGAACGCCATACCGATGTGGTTTTTCCCATGTACAAGAACATAGAATTCATTTCTGATTACGCTTCTAAAAAAACTGAAAAACCTCTTATCCTTTGTGAATACGCCCATGCCATGGGCAATAGTGTCGGCAACCTGCAGGATTATTGGGATACATTCGAAAAACATAAGGCACTCCAGGGTGGTTTCATTTGGGATTGGGTAGATCAGGTCATTTTAAAGACAGATGAAAATGGAACAGATTATTGGGCTTATGGCGGTGATTTCGGAACAGAGTTTGCTGAGAACGATTCCAACTTTTGTGCCAATGGCCTTATTGCTGCCGACAGAACCATCAATCCTCATATGCATGAAGTAAAAAAAGTGTATCAACCGGTTAAGTTTGAAGCAGATAAATTATCTCGAGGCCGCATCAAAGTAACCAATCGCTACGATTTTGTTGATTTGAATCATTTGGATTTTGAATGGTTTGTTAAAGGCAATGATAAAACTATTTCATCAGGAAAAATTGGAAAACTTGATCTTATAGCAGGTGAATCACAGAAATTAACATTCAATCTTTCCGGGATTATCCCAGAGCCGGGAGTGGAATATTTTTTAATGGTTCGAGCTAAAACCAATCAGAATCATCCACTCATTTCAAAAGGTCATATTGTCGCGTGGGAACAATTTCAATTACCAATTAGTCGCGAGTTGACTGCAGCTCCTTTAACTGATATGCCCATTATTATCCTGAATACAGATGCAGGCATTGAAGTGCATGGCAAAGCATTCTATGTATTATTTAACCGTGCTACAGGACAAATAAAACAATATATTTATAATGGCATTGAAATCTTCATTAATCCTATTGAGGCTAATTTCTGGCGTGCGCCTAATGATAATGATCTGGGAAATGGGATGCCAAAACGAACGAGATTATGGAAAAATGTGAATGATAGTTTGAAGACAGAAGTAATAAGTGGTGAAGTAATAGATGGTTTTGCTAGGGTTGTGTTTAAAAGCAGTTATCCATCCATTAATTTAAATTTAATTTCTGTTTATCAAGTGTATGGAAACGGGATTATAAACATTGATAATAAATATTCAATGGCAGACACCTCACTGCCGGAAATTCCGAGAATAGGAATAAAGATGAGTTTATCGGGAGATTTTGATGAAGTGACCTGGTTTGGACGTGGTCCTCATGAATCTTATATCGATCGTAAAACATCGGCTGCAGTTGGACTGTATCATGGATCGGTATGGGATCAGACCTTTCAATACGTACGCCCCCAAGAAACAGGGAATAAGACTGATGTTCGCTGGATGGCACTTTCCAATGGAAAGATCGGGTTGATGGTCAAAGGATCACCCACATTTGATGGCAGTGTCCATCAATATCCATACGAAGATCTTGATTATGTGCCAAAAGGACAAAAACACGGCAAACTGAATCTACAGCAAAAGGATCAGGTAGACTGGTTGATTGATCTTAAACAAATGGGTGTTGGCGGCGACAACAGCTGGGGAGCAAGGCCCCACGATCAATATACACTTTCTCCTGGAAATTATGACTATTCCTTCATGCTGGTCCCATTTGAAGTCGGAACAGATTTAACCAGACTTTCTATACTATCGCTACCATAAAAATTATAATTGAAATGAAGGGCATTTAATCATGGGTTGTTGTCAATGTCAGGGTATTGAAAATATGTTTGACAAAAAAACTGCCAAGCGTGAACTAAAACGTTACCTTAAGAAAGGACCAAGCAAAACCACTGCCATGCTGCTGGATGCTATACATAAGGAAGGTGTGCAGGGACTAGACTTTTTGGATATTGGCGGGGGAATTGGAGCAATCCAGTATGATTTAATCAAAGCAGGAGCTTCAAACGGAACGAGTATTGAAGCATCATCAGCATATATTGATTTAGCTAAGGAGGAGATACTCCAAAATGATTTAGCTGAAAGGATAGATTTTAAGCATGGTGATTTTACCACAACTGCATCAGATGTAGACACGGCTGATATCGTAACCCTGGACAAGGTTATTTGTTGTTATGATGATATGTCTGAGTTGGTGATATTGTCTTCCAAACTTGCTCGAAAAATATACGCTGTTATTTATCCTCGTGACGTTTGGTGGACAAAATTAGCTTTTCTATTTGTGAACTTTTATCCCATAATAAAGGGCAGTTCTTTTCGAGTATTCATTCATCCTACTAAAAAAGTGGAAGAGATAATTTTTAGGAATGGATTGAAACGCAATTATTATGCCACAACCTTTTTCTGGCAAGTGGCAATTTTTACGAAATAGGATATCTTTTTTTCTATATGTTTTAAACCTAGACGCACCCAGTAACGGGGTTTTTTGTTTGTGGGATGATGGGTAGATTTAGATATGATCAACCGCATCACACCAATTTTATCAAACTTCGCCCAGCGGGAATGTTTTAAAATTCAAATCATTTAAGCAGGATTCAATGGTTTTCGAAACTGATTAATTTATAAAAGGAACTTTTTATGCCAAAACTCACAATATTGCCTGATAATAAAACCCTGGAAGCACGGGACGGCGACTTGATTCTGGACACCACGCTCGATAATAACATTGCCCATGCCCATGCCTGTGGCGGGGAGGGTAAATGTACCACCTGCCGGGTATTGGTCTTGGAGGGTTTAGATCATTGCTCATCCATTACGGAAAAGGAGGAGATTCTCAAACAAAAAATTCATTCCACGGAAGAGTTCAGATTGGCTTGCCAGACTAATATTCACGGTGACATGACCATTCGCAGGCTTGTCCTGAATAAGGAAGATATTGAAATGACTTCCACTCTAGACGGCAGGGACCTGGGCCGTTTGGATGTGACTAATAAGATTGCAATTTAATTCAGGGACATTCGGGAGTTTACTTCTATTTCTGAAAAAATAACACCTTATGACGTTGTTTTTATTCTCAATCGTTATTTTAACAGGATGGTTGCCATTGCTGAATCCTATGGTGGTCGAATTGACAATTATATCGGCGATGGCTTAATGGTTCTGTTTGGGATTAATGATGAGCCTGATCCTGCCTTAGCCGCAGTGCAATCTGCCTTGGATATGTGCGATGAAATTGATGATATGAAACCTTACCTTAAAACCATGTACGGCGAATCATTTGATATCGGCATTGGTGTCCATTTTGGTGATGTTGTCGTTGGAGATGTTGGCGCAGGTAAATCCAAGAGATTAACTGCTATTGGCGAAGCTGTAAACTTTGCAAGCCGTGTGGAATCTGCAAACAAACAATTCAGATCCCGGGTCCTGATCTCCGAAGAAACTCACGACGAGATAAAGGATGTATTAAAAGTTAAAGATTTTGTTCGCACTAATTTACCTGGTATCGAGGACCGGGTAACTCTATATGAAATCGAAGACATTACAGCGGTAGTAGAAAAAGCCGAGAAAGATGAATTCACTGCAAATAGTATTATTTGGAGGAAGTTTACATCCACTGCCAGCTTTGAAGATGAACCTCAACAAATTTTAGGGGTGAAGCGGGACAATATCCTGGTTATAAAATGCAATGAAAAGTTTTTTGCTATAAATGATCGCTGTCCCCACATGTTACTAAGCCTCAAGGGCAGTGATATAGATTTGGAAAACGAAACAATTACATGCCGTTGGCACAAAAGCGGTTTTTGCTATAAAACGGGTGAAATAAGAGCTTGGATTAATGATGGCAAGATGAGATTTTTCGCTAAAATAGATTCCCAAGCCAAAGAGATTTTAAATATAGAACAGACTCCGATGGATGTTTTTAAAACGCGGGTTATCGATGACTATGTCTGGGTAGGAATGGACCCAGATTATTAAAGTATGATAGATCTTTGCATCGATACAGTATCCTTGTCTCTACCTGCGATGATGAATTCTATAATGCATGCGAGATTAGGTGATATGGATATGACTGGTAAATGATTAAACGCATCGCACCACTACTGTTAAGGCCCACACTCCTGGGATTTTTTGTTTGTGGGAGTTAGCATTAAATTATGATAAATATCGTTAACAGAAATTATAATTACATCGGTATGAATTTTTATGAAAGATAATCATTATGAAAATTGACTTACAAAAAAAGAATATCCTTGTTACGGGTGCCAGTCGTGGAATAGGTGCAGCTATTTCAAAGGAATTAGGTAAATCTGGTGCAAGAATTGCAATACATTATAATAGGGAAAAAGAATCGGCTGAAGAAATGGCACAGATCATTGGTAATAATTCAAAAATATTTAAGGCTAATTTGCAAGACCCCGATAACTGTGAAATGTTATTCAAAGATGTTTTAGAAGAATTTGGTCATATTGATGCAATTATAAATAATGCAGGAACTGCAATATTGTCACCGTTGAATAGTAAAAATTGGGTTAAAGAATGGGATGAAACAATGTCTATCAATCTAAGAGCAGTTGGTATTCTTTGCAACTTAGCGATTCAGCATTTTAAAACCAGAAAATGTGGAAGAATTATAAATATAGCTTCTCGTTCAGCTTTTAGAGGGGATACCGCAGAATATCTAGCTTACGCAGCCTCAAAAGCAGGCGTTGTTTCTTTAAGTAAATCAATAGCAAGGGCATTTGGTAAAGATGGTATTACCTGCTTTGTGGTAGCCCCTGGCTGGGTTAAAACTGACATGGCAAAGGAGTCAATTGAAGAATATGGAGAGGACTATATTTTACAAGGCAACTCACTTGATAGACTTACTGAACCAAAAGATATTGCACCTATTGTTACATTATTAGCTAGTGGATTAGCTGATCATGCCACAGGCACAACAATAGATATAAATGCTGCAAGCTATGTACATTAAATTTGTTTTAACTATAAATAGCGGTCTTATATCACAATATTGTTTTAACAGGTTGTAACTAAAAATTCTCAATCTTAACAGTTAGTAGCGGGGGGGTTTGTTTGCCCACATTGCTGGGTTATTTTTTGTAAATTATAATTATTAAATAAAATAATGAGGAGAAAATTACAATGTCTTTCAAAAAAACAGGTGTATTAACCTTATTGGTGACTGTATCCTTTCTACAGGCTCAGGTTGGAAACGAAGCAGACATATCAAATCCAGAAACAGTTGCAGAAGCTTGGATTCAAGCCTGGTATACCAGCCAGGAAGCTGCCATGGATATGGTCAAGAATAACATGGCTGATGATGGCAAGCAGACAGCAAATCGATACGTGGGGTTTGGTTTTATGTATGACCCTGATGCAGATAAAGGAAAAATGAAAATTACAAGTATAATGGAAGGCAGCCCTGCTTCTGAGATGCTTATGGTTGGAGATGAATTTGTTTCTGTGAAGGGTGTTGTGGTAAATGAAAGGAATATGGGTAAACTTCCATTTCGTGGAAAGCCTGGTGAGGAGATTAAAGCTCGCATAAAACGTGATGGAAAAATTCAGAACATATCTGTTGCCAGGGGAGTAATTGCGGTCTCTTATACTAAAACAGAAGTCTTAGAAAATATAAGGTTGGGGAACAGTGAGAACTGGGCAGTAGAAGAATTTAATATTGATGAAGTTATTAGTGAAAAAAATATAGTTTATGTGCTTCATAATTATAAGGATACCGATAAGATTTCTGGACTACCATATAAAGCATATACAATGACAAGATTTGTATTTAATGAGAGTGGAAAGGTAAGTCAAATTAGAAGTCTTTCAGAAGATCGTTTTGTTCTAGAACAGCAGGGGTATACGATTTCAAGATAAGGCATTAAGAGAGTATTTTAAGACAATATGAGTAGATGGATATATTCGTTTATTTCATTGTAACTGGCCTAGGCAGTATTGGTTTTAAGTGAGGATGCTGACACAGAACTAAGCTTTACAGTTGGATATAACCACATATTTAATACTATAATGGGTGTAGGTACTGAATACCAACTAAATAGAGGCATGACAGTTGCTGGAGAAGATGGTGCTGTTGAAATAAATTTTTATAAGTAGGTATCAAATGAAAAAGGAAAACAAATCTATTACCGAACTTAACTGGTGGAAGAACAAGTCCACTAGTCGGGGACTGACCAAAGATCATCCGATTTTAATTCGAGAAAATGACGCTAGCACCGATAGAAGGGTCATAAAAGAAAAAGCAGAGCCTGTGCCAAAAGATCCTGAATAGCGGGGTTTTCCGGTACCTTATCAGTCGCAAAAATTCATTTATAATTCAGTTCAAACTTATAAAATAAAAAAATAACCATGAAAGACGCCAAACAGTATAATCATTCATTCAAGTTTTATGATTTCGCGCCTTTTGTGTATTTCAATGGAAAAAATAAAAATGCGAAAAAAACTGCTTAACATATTTAATAAATTACCTGAAAAACTTTTCCGACAAAAAGAAATTATTCATCGGATGAAAGTGAAACAGCACGAGATCGGTGCAGTTAAAATTCTGCTCAATGCATTGGTCAAGTCCGGGGAGATTACTCAGATAAAAGGGAATCGATATACACTTCCCCGAGAACGAAATCTATTTGAAGGTCGTCTCACCGTAACCCAAAAGGGATTTGGATTTGTCATTACCGATGACGATTCAGAAGATATTTTTATTGGCCGTCGTTCCATGGCCGATGCCATTCATGGTGATCGTGTACAGGTGAAATTAAAAGGGAAACGGGGTCCCCAAGGATTGAAAGGCCGTATTCAAAAAGTGCTGGAACGGGGTTCGGAACAATTTATCGGCGTCACTTATCGATATACGGGAAAATTATTCATGTCCATTTCACCTGTAAATCCCGGTAGAGGCATTCGGCTTATCAAAGCCAAAAAGGGTTTGGGTGAAGGTCAGATTGTGAAAGCACGAGTCAAAGATTGGGGTAGCCCGGTAGAACCCATTATTGCAGAATTGGAAACCGTTATTGGGAATGCCGAAGACCCGGTTAATGACATGAAAATGATTCTGAATAAATATGATTATCTACAGGAATTCCCACAAAAAGTGATGAATGAAGTGAAGAGTTTTAGTCAAAAGTTGATAGACAAAGAAATCCCAAACCGGCGGGACTTACGAAAATGGACATCTTTCACCATCGATCCTGTAGATGCAAAAGATTTTGACGATGCCATCTCAATCAAACGAAATCGAAATGGATATGAGTTGGGCGTTCATATTGCCGACGTAAGCCATTTTGTGGAAATAAATACATTCATCGATCGGGAGGCTCTCCAGCGGAGCACTTCTGTATATTTCACCGAGGGTGTGGTTCATATGCTGCCGGAAGCATTATCGGCCAATCTCTGCTCACTTAAACCGAATGAAGATCGGCTGGCCGTATCTGCCATCATGAAAATGGATAAAGATTTCAATATTATAGAAACGGATATTTTAACCACGGTTATCAATAGCAAAGCGCGGTTCACCTATCAGGATGTCCAGGATATCGTTGAGGGTAAGGTAGATCACAAGTTTAAGGATGATATCCTCATCTTGAAGCGATTAGCCAAGAGATTATTCGAAAACCGATCCGATGCCGGAAGTATTGATTTTGATATTCCCGAACCCATTTTTGAAATGGGCGAGAAGGGGATTCCCCATGAGATTCGTCCCAGTGAACGGATGGAATCCCATCGAATTGTGGAAGAATGTATGTTGTTGGCGAATCGGGTGGTGGCAGCGGAGATTCCCAAAAAGCTACCTAAGAAATATCCATTTGTGTATCGCGTCCATGCAGATCCAGATCAAAAGGATGTGGTTCGTTTTACAGATCTTCTCAAAGTTTTACGATTAGGCATTCAAATACCCAAAGGAGAGTTATCCCCCAACGATATTAAAAATATCCTGAAGCATGTAGAAGATTCACCTTATCACTCTCTCATCGAAAATGTGGCATTGCGTACCATGAGCAAGGCAGAATATTCGATGAAAAACCAAGGCCACTTTGGTCTGGCGTTTGACTCTTATACCCATTTCACTTCGCCTATTCGCCGATACCCTGACCTCATGGTTCACCGCATGATTAAAATGGTTTGCAATCAATCTATTCAACAGCATGGTGAATGGAAAGATCTCATGCTAAAATCGATTAAGATTTCTAACGAGGTCGAATTGAAAGCATTGTCGGCAGAACGTGAATATATTAAAATGAAACAATTGCGTTGGCTCAATGAGCGGATTGGGGACACCTTTGAAGGTCGGATCTCTGGTGTAGTGAATTTTGGAATATTTATAGAATTGCAATCCTCACTGGCAGAAGGGCTAATCCATATTGATACCATGGAAGATGATGATTATGCTTATGATGAAGATCGATATTGCCTTCGGGGAAGAAAAACCGGGCATGAATACAGTATGGGTGATAAGGTCGGGGTAAGGGTTCTTGCTGTGCTTTTTGAGAAACAACGGGCTAATTTCATACTTAAAAATTAGTAGGACAAAGACCTTGAAACGATTTGGAATTATACTAACAATATTATCCTTATGGGTAGGATGTGATGAAGCAGAAGAAGCTATAGAAGAAGAGTTGTGTGTTACTGAATCTCAAGCATTGACTGCTGCAAGTGAAGCGTTAGATGGTACTACAGAAGCATTTGAAAATATGTGTACAGCTTATGGTGATGCTATTACATGTTTGAGCAACGCAGGCGAAGACGTAAGTGAGCTTCAGGAAGGCTATGATGAATTATGCGGTGAATAAGTTCCCCTTCTGACTCTGTCTAATCTTTGTATAACCAATAAGCCCCGCCCAGTAGCGGGGTTTTTTGTTTGTGGGAGGATTGGTAGATTTGAATATGATTATCCGGATTATACCAATTCTATTTCTACTATCAGCCACCTACTCCCAAACAATAATTGGTGATGGACTCACTGGCCAACCCCTTCTCGACTATGTTGTAAACAATTATAAAACCAGTACCACATTGGGTTATGCAAATGCTAGGGACACTATGTACTCTGTCATTGATCTTAAAGATGACAATCAGTTATCCTGTATCTACTCTGGCTATACTATTACCCTTGATTTAAATGAAGACCCAAGTGTGAATGCCTTTAATCAGGGAATTAACTGTGAGCATACTTGGCCACAAAGCATGGGTGCTGGTCAAGAACCTCAGAAAAGTGATATGCACCACCTGTATCCATGTAAGTCCAATGTGAACTCTTCAAGAGGCAATCACCCATATGCGGAGATTCCAGATGAGGACACAGATATATGGTATAGAAATGATTATTCTCAAGATAATATTCCAACTGAATTTATTAATGAATATGCCGAAAAATACAATTCTGGAGATGCCCAATTCGAGCCCCGTGAAGATCATAAAGGAGACGCTTCCAGAGCCATGTTCTATTTTTTTGCCATGTATCATGATGTTGCGGATACGAACTTCTGGAATACGCAAAAAGATATTCTGCTGGATTGGCATTATTTTGATCCTGTAGGCTATTGGGAGTACAACAGAACATGGTCCATCGCAGTTTATCAAGAAAATATTCCTAATCCATTTGTGTTGGATTCTACTTTATCAAGAAGAATTTGGTTTTTTCAAGCACAGGATACATCAAATTATAATGGCCCAGTCTGGTACGTATCCACAACAGGTTCAGATTCTACTGGTGATGGTACTGAAGCAAATCCATTTGCTACGATACAGACTGCTATTGATTCATCTAGTGATGGTGATACTGTATTAGTAGCGGCTGGTACTTATGTAGAGAATATAAACTATAATGGTAAAAATATTTCTGTTATTGGTGAAGATAGGGAAACAACCATTATTGATGGAAACCAGAGCGGGAAAGTAGCGATGTTTGAGAATGGAGAAGATTCAACTACAGTACTTTCAGGTTTTACCCTGCAAAATGGATTTGCTTCAGGAGGTCCTTCAACTAATAGTGGTGGTGGAGTTTATTGTAGTCAGGCGCAACCCACTTTGAAACATTTAATAATAATAAGTAATTCTGCACTCCACGGAGGAGGTATCTATCTCGATCGATCAAACCTAAAAATGATTAATATAATGATTACAAACAACTCAGTTGCTGGTTCCGGAGGTGGAATTTTTTCAGATGAATCGCAAATCGTTATGGATAGTGTTCTTATAATTAATAATTCTGCAGAAACTCACGGTGGTGGAATATTTTGTCATAGTTTATCTTACTTGAGTATGTCTAATGTTACTCTAAGCTCAAATACTGCTGGAGTAGAAGGAGGCGCAATTCGTTCCCAAGAGTCCAGCTACAGTTTATTAAATTCTATTCTTTGGGATAATTCACCAGCAGAAATATCTTTACTAGCCGAAGGTGCCTATGGACAGAATGATACAGTTTCAGTTAGTAATTCTGATATTAAAGGAGGTGAAACAGGAATCAATATATCTGGCAGTAATGGTATAGTTTATTGGCAAGAAAGCAATATCGATGCCGACCCACTATTCTGCAATCCAGACAGCGGTGACTACACCTTAGCAGAAAATTCACCTTGCGTAGGGACTGGTGAAGATGGTGCAAATATGGGTGCATTTGGAGTTGGGTGTGGTATTCAGGTTGACTGGGATTTTTCTCTTAGCGAACCTGTGATTGAAGTAATGGGAACTGACAATGTATGGAATCCGGGCGATACTATTTCTGTTGAGATGGATTTTTGCAATAATACGGATGTAGCTCATAATTGGTACCCGGGTGTCACAATAGAATCAGATTCAAGTTTAACTTCGCTACATAGTGGTCACATTTGGTTTTACGCTATGTTTGCGGACGAGTGCCATGCAATAAGCTGGGGCGCTATCGCAAATACATCTATCATTTCCGATACAATTGTTGAATTCAGAGCTTATCCAGAAGCTTTAAATTGTCAAAATCAACCTGAGTATTGCATAGATGGTGATACTCTCACTTTTGAGGTACCAATTGTTGTACAGGTTGTTTCTACTGAGTCCGAACATTTTATACCAGAAGAATTTGTGCTACACCAAAACTACCCCAATCCATTCAATCCAGTAACAACACTACGCTATGACCTACCAGAAAATGCCATGATCAATATCACCATATACGATATGCTGGGTAGGCAAGTAAAAACCCTAATCAACCACACCCAAGACGCTGGTTATAGATCAGTAATCTGGAATGCCACCAATGACTATGGTAAACCAGTGAGTGCTGGTATTTACCTATATCAAATACAGGCTGGTGAATACATTAGCACTAAGAAGATGGTGCTGTTGAAATAGCATCAAGCCCCACATCGTTACGCTATTTTTTGATATTTAGACTGGTGGTACGTACATTTACTCTGCTTTGTGATTTTATAGTTATGAGATTATGAAAAAATCAATAATACTGCTTTCGTTAATAGTATCCGTCAC
>SCKQ01000089.1 GCA_004124535.1 Fidelibacterota bacterium | reverse complement strand
TTTACTGGAGATACTGCGCACGCTCAGACCCAACTTACCTGGTTTATATGCTTTAATGGTTACCTTGGCAACACCGGTGGAATCGCTCATGCGTGGGTTTGATTCTAGTGCGCGTCTCGGTCGACCATAGATATAAAATGTATTGTTAGATAATTCGTTATCCTGATTTAACAATTTAATTTTGACTTCACCCGTTTCACCTACATGCAAAAACAACGAATCGGGTTCAAATACAAAGTGCAATGAATCTTTCTCTGCCGGCGTTGTCTCCTGTCCCCAGACAAGAGTAAAGCTTAAAATTGTAATTGCTATAAGTTTTTTCATGATATTTTCTCCTAATTTGTTCCCATGGGATTATCATCAACCAATTTGATCGCCCAAAGACCACTATTCATATCAGAAAAATAAATTAAGTCTTTGTAAGGCATTGTACCCCACACATTGGCTTTGTTAGGTACATGCCCTTCTGAATCTATAGACATGAAAAATGCAATTTCCCTCCCTTGTGCATATAAGTCGCCCATCAACTCTCCTGATATATCTACAATTCGGAGCCCCCCTTGATAGTAGGAAGCCATCAAAACATCTCCATGAATCCAGTGGTTATGAGACCCGGCTTCAGGGACTTGATATACAGCCGTTTCAGTCGGATTTTCAGTATCTGTAAAATCTAAAAAATGAAACCCTCCCTGCATTCCATTGGGACCTCCCCATTCATCACCTGTAATGATATAGAAGTTATCAGTAGATTGACTAATAAAAGGAAATGCAGCGTGGTTATGCCCATTACGATCAGCCATAGATCCTAATTTAACTGGATTCCCTGGCCCTCCTTGTCCTGCTTTTGCAAGAAATGGGTTATATTGGTTTCTTGACCTGTTTGTTTCCTCTTGTTTGACTCCACCAACATCAACAACATGAACACCATCCGCCCAATTTGAAGAATAAGCAAGACCATCAATAACCCACACATCATGTACACCATGCCCTGGAGTATCAAGTTCATAAGTACCTACTCGGAATGGATTTTTGGGGTCTTCAATATTAATGACATCATACTTACGCCCATTGTTTACGGCATAAACATGATCATCATATATAAACACATTATGTACACCACCGGTCATATCATCGTTAAAAGTGGAAAGGATCTCTACATTATAAGGGTCTGACACATCCAAAATCACAAATCCGTTCTTGCGATTAGAAGCACCCTCACGGGTAATGACTCCTACACGACCATTTTCTGATATTTTTACATCATTTACTGTTCTTGCATCTACTTTAATAGTGTCAATGATAACCATGTTAGCAGGGTCTGTTACGTCCCAGAAATAGGCTTCCCCATCAGCACTATGTGTCCCTGTCACAGCAAAATCTTTGCCTTCGTGTTTTCCGATGCCTGGCCATACCCACAAATCAGAAGTACGATAATTTGATACTCTCCCATGTCCAACCAATTTTACATTTTGCTTTACATTTCGTGGGACAACCCTGACCGTTTTCTGATCCGAATATCCTCCAGAAAAAGCAGTAACTGTATATATACCTGCAGTTTCAGCTACAAATTTACCCTTATCCGTTATTTGTGCTGATGCGGGAAGACCAATACCGTATTCTGCTTTACCTGAATAGGTAAAACTCACAGGAGCATCATTAACCGAACGGCCTGATCGGTTCAGGGCTTTTGCACCAAAGTGCAGCACATCACCGGTACGAATCTCATCTTTATCAGCTGTGAGCGTTAGACGCCTAACTGGATTTTTCCACACACGAACATTCACACTTTCAGATATATCATCTACACTCGCTGTAACTGTAATCTTTCCAGACCTTTTCGCTTTCAAATTCCCATAAAGATCAAAATCTGCAATATCACTATCACTTGAAGTAAGTGCCACTTTAGCATTGTTGCGAACCAATTCCGCCTGATCAAATACAGTAGTGCTATAATTGGTGGCCGTGCCAACGTATACCTTGGACTTGGATTCGTTAAATACAATTCGATCCAAAGGGGGGTAAGGTACCTGGATAACCATGCTACCCATTACACGATCTTCGCGTTTACTGGAGATACTGCGCACGCTCAGACCCAACTTACCTGGTTTATATGCTTTAATGGTTACCTTGGCAACACCGGTGGAATCGCTCATGCGTGGGTTTGATTCTAGTGCGCGTCTCGGTCGACCA
>SCKQ01000020.1 GCA_004124535.1 Fidelibacterota bacterium | reverse complement strand
TATTCTAGTGGAGTTTATTGACAATAAACTTTGCGGAGAGGGAGGGATTCGAACCCTCGATACCCTTTATAGAGGTATACTCACTTAGCAGGCGAGCGCCTTCAGCCAGCTCGGCCACCTCTCCATCGAATTATTCTATAAAATTGCTGCGCGAAATTAATTCCTAATTATGCCCGGACAAACTGTTTACCACTGAACTGTAGCACGGCACCTTTCAGTTCCAGGCTCAGTAATATAGTTAACAGTATAGTCAGATCCATCTCTGATTTTTTCACTAGTTCATCAATGTGGATGGGGCTGTGTTCCAGCAAGGTAAATATGGCCCTCTCCTCATCAGAAAGATCCAGGTCAATACTGCGCTGTCTTGGTTTTATGCGCTTGGTTAACTGGGGTTCAATAGCCTGCAGAACATGCTCAGTTCGTCCCACAAGTACAGCCCCATTACGTATCAAACGATTGGTACCTTTGCTCCGTTCATCCGCAATCCGGCCGGGTACGGCAAAAACTTCCCGATTCTGGTCAATTGCATTGAAGGCGGTCAGGATTGCGCCGCTCCTGTGCCCTGCTTCAACGATTATGGTTCCATGGCTGAGTCCGCTAATAATGCGGTTTCGCTGTGGGAAATTGCCGCCTTCCGGCTTGGTCCCAAAAGGGAATTCAGAAATGACGGTTCCCAGTTCAATAATATGCTGCATAACCTGCTTATTCTCAGCAGGATAAACACGATCCACACCACAGCCCAGTACGGCAATGGTCCGACCCCCCGCTTCCAATGTAGCTTTGTGCGCTGCTGTATCAATACCCCGGGCCATACCGCTAACGATCGTGAGCCCTACAGCTGAAAGTTCGGCTGCCAGCTGTTTGGTTACTGCCCTGCCGTACGGTGTAATAGCCCGTGTGCCGACAATCGCAATACAGTCTTCCTTAGTTTGCAAGGGTAGACCCCGGCAATAGAGTACTGCCGGCGGGTCATAAATCTTTTTCAACAGGTACGGAAATTCCTTGTCCCACAACGAAAGGATCGTCACCTCGGATTTAGCAGCTTTTTCCAGTTCTTTCTGGCCCAGATCCAGGTCATGATTGCTACGGATCTGCTCGGCAGTTTTAACATCGATCCCCTTCACGCGGCACAAGTCCGTTTTCGATACGGTAAAAATATCCTTTAACTCGGGAAAGGCAGTGACCAGATTTCTGGCTTTATAGGCCCCGACCAGGGGCACATGTAGTAACGATATTAACGCAGCTAATTGCTCAGTGTTCATTGAGCAATTTGCCAATCCGTTTGATCAATGCCGGTATACCGGCACCGCTCACAGAAGATATTTCCAGGTATTCATTCTCCATTTTGGTCCAATCAGTATGATCAGCTTTTGTATCAATTTTTGTCCGCACAATTATATGCTTTCGTTTGGACAGATCCGGATTGTGGCTAAGCAACTCTTGTTGCAGCAGTTCGTACGTATCAGCTGGATCGGATTCCATAGTGTCAATTAGGAACAATAATAATTTGGTTCGTTCAATGTGCTTCAGGAATTGATGACCCAGACCTTTACCCTCACTGGCACCTTCGATCAAGCCGGGTATATCCGCCATTACAAATGACTGGTATTCACCGTATTTTACGATACCCAGGTGGGGCTGCAGCGTGGTAAAAGGATAATCAGCGATCTTCGGTCGAGCTGACGAGACCGCGGCTAGCAATGTTGATTTACCGGCGTTGGGTAAACCTACTAATCCCACATCTGCCAATACCTTTAGTTCAATAGTAAAATTTCTTTTTTCTCCCGGGATTCCTTTTTGCGCATGTCGCGGTGTTTGGCGAGTAGCGGTTTTGAAGCGGGCATTTCCCTTCCCGCCTTTTCCGCCAGGGCAGGCAACAAATTCTTCGCCCTCTATTACCAGATCCGCTTCTACCTTACTCGTATTTCTATCACGAATGAGTGTGCCCAGCGGCACCCGAATACGTACATCTTCCCCATCCCGGCCTGTTTTCTGGTTGGAGGACCCCGGCGCACCGTTATCCGCCTGGTAGGACTTCTTATAACGAATATCCTGCAGGGTATGCAGGTTTTGATCCGCTACAAAAATAACGGAGCCACCTTTACCGCCATCCCCACCGTCAGGGCCCCCTTTGGGAACGAACTTTTCCCGCCGAAAAGTAACGGCGCCAGCGCCGCCCTTTCCACTTGCACACGTTATTTCAGCGTAATCGATAAACATAATGAACCCAAAAAGAAAAGGTGCCTAAAATCACGCACCTTTTTCAGTGAATTTTATGGCCTGCAAATTAGGGTTGGTGGGACTTCCATCTTTGTTCCAAGTCCGGATCATTAATCGTTTCCAGTACATAATCACAGAATTCCCTGCTGCTGGCGCCATCTTTGCGCCCGGTCATTACCAGTTTCTTCTCGAATTGCCCGGTTATATCCAGCGCCATTTCCAGTCTAATACCTTGTCCTTCATACCCGATGTGCCGCAGCAGCATCGCCCCCGCCCGAATCATACTCGATGGATCGGCATACTGGGCCCGGCCTTCATCTACCATCCGTGGCGCGGAACCGTGTATTGCCTCAAACATGGCATATTTCTTGCCAATATTTGCTGAGCCTGCCGTACCCACACCACCCTGGAGTTCAGCCGCTTCATCCGTCAAAATATCGCCATACAAGTTAGGCAGGGCCATAACCCGGAACTGCGTGCGCCGCTTCGGATCGATTAATTTCGCTGTCATTATGTCAATGTACCAGTCATCTACTTCGATATCAGGATATTCCTTAGCAATTTCATAGCCGACCTTAAGAAATTTACCGTCGGTGGTCTTCACAACATTGGCTTTGCTGACTAGGGTAACCTTGTTAATATTATTTTTATTTGCGTATTCGAATGTCATGCGCAACAGCCGCTCCGATCCTTGCGTTGACGTAACCGTAAAATCCATGGCCAGGTCATCTGTTACATCTATACCATTACTGCCCAGCGCATAGGCTCCTTCCGTATTCTCCCTGAAAAATACCCAGTCTATCCCTTCGCTGGGTACACGCACCGGACGTACATTGGCAAATAAATCCAATTCCTTACGCATGGCTATATTTGCGCTTTCAATATTCGGCCAGGGGTCCCCTTTTCTTGGTGTCGTAGTTGGGCCTTTAAGTGTTACGTGGCATTCTTTTATTTCTTCCAGCACATCATCCGGTATCGCCTGGCGCACTTCGGCTCTTTTTTCGATCGTTAAGTCCTCAATAACTCGAAATGTAATTTTTCCCGCATCCAGCGGAACCTGCAGCAGACTTTCCAGCACACGCTGTGCTTCAGCAGCGATAAATGGCCCGATCCCGTCACCGCCAAGGATACCCACAATAATTGGATTCAATGCCGCATAATCAGTCTGTTCTTCTACGGTGCTCATCCGGTCTACTCGCGCCAGTTGATCCTGCAATAGCTTTTGGAAGTGTATAGTTGCCTTATTTATATGTTTATCCGTCATGTTTATTTCTCAGTTTTCTCTGTAGCTGCAGTCTTTTCCTTTTTTGCTGGTTTATCATCCTTTTTCTTCGTTTCCTTCTCTTTTTTGTCCACTTTGGGTCGTTCCTTGTAATCGGTGAGATAAAAACCGGAACCTTTAAAAATCAGTCCAGAACCACCACTGATAACCCGGGTTACGTTGCAATTCTTTTCCTCACAATCAGGCCGTTTCGTTAATGGTTTAGAAGACATAGTTTGAAAATTTTCAAACCGCTCACCGCACTCATTGCAGATATATTCGTATGTCGGCATAAATTTATGTTTTCTTGATTAATTCCGGGGGAAAATCAGCCCAGGAATTTATAATAGTTTATTTATTTAATTTAGATTTTAACTGCGCTTCTACAATTGCCGGCACAAAAGCGGATATGTCGCCCTCCAGCGCTGCAATTTCCTTGACTACAGTCGAGTTTAAGTGCATATATCTTTCATCAGGCATCATAAAAACAGTGCTGATTTCTGGCGCCAGCGAACGGTTCATCAGTGCCATCTGGAATTCATACTCGAAATCACTGATTGAGCGCAGTCCCCTAATCAATGCTATCGCTTCATTCTCTTTGGCAAATCTTACAATCAATGCATCGGTTGAACTGACCGAGACATTATCCAGATGCTCAATAGACGCTTGGATCAGATCGATTCGTTCTTCCACTGTGAATAAGGAATTTTTTTTGGGGTGATTAGCGATGGCAAGAATCACATGATCAAACAGACCGGCTGCCCGTTCAACGATATCCAGGTGCCCATTGGTGATGGGATCAAATGTGCCTGGATAAATAATTTTCTTCATACTGTTTTAGTCCAAATTGTAACCAAAGTATCACCGAACCGTTTACTGCGACCTCCCACAGGAATCGATTCTCTAGATGATGTCTCTAAAACAAATCTACCATTATTTAATAATGTGGTTAAACATTTTTCCACAAGTTTGGCTATATCAATTTTTCCATAGGGCGGGTCAGCAAAAATGATATCATACTCATGCCGTACTCGCAAGTAGCGGATCCACTCTTTACATACCACCTTCACCTCAACCTGATCCTGCAACATTTTGCTGTTCACGTGGATTAATTGTACATTTCGTCTGTCGTTATCAACAAATGTGACCGCAGCTGCTCCCCGGCTGGCCGCCTCAAATCCAAGAATCCCGCTACCCGCAAAAAGATCGAGCACTGAACAGCCCTCCAAATCACCTAGTATATCAAATATACTTTTTCTTACCCGGGATGTAGTAGGACGGTAGCTGGCTTTCGCGCCTGTGCGTATTTTTTGCCCTTTAAAACGGCCAGCTAAGATATTCATGGAACAGTTGCAATAGCCAGGGGATCGTCTTGTGTCAGTTGCATTTTGGGATGAAGAATGGAAAGATAGAATGTACCGGTTGCCTGTAGCCCTTCTGGATCCGCTTTATAGATCAGCTTTCTGATTAGCAGATTACTTGCTATTCCAGATACTTTTCTCAACATGTCCCGCACTTGTATTTCGCCTTCCACTTGCACAACAAGAGGTGTTTGCAACCGATTACCTAATTTTCTAGGACTTTGTTCGTTAAAACGAAGTGTAGAGTAATCCGCTTTCAGAATACTGAGAATAGCGTCAACCGCTAGTTCTACTCCTTGCGGCCCTGAAATCAGATCTGTATATATTAATTCTAGATCGGCGTAATGTTTATATCCTCCGCAGCAATCTATCGCATCCCGATTAGTCGCAAGTATCAGGCCAATATCTTCCGGTTGCCACCCGGGAATTTCACCACCAACAAATTCCACGCTCAGGATTGTTTCACTCGATGAAAGATAGGTTAGTCTCCCTGGTCCTATAGTCAGAAATACCTTAGTCAGGCCCCTTTTCACCGCAGCCGATTGTAGACGGATTTTTTCATCCAGGGAAAGCAAATCACCTACTGACATCCGGGAAGTTATTTTTGGAAGGATATGTTCTGGAACCAAACTTTTCTCATTCAGTTCACTGACCGCATTTATGTATTCATATTCCAGGCGAGGTACTTTGCTTACTATTACTTCTTTGTAATAAATGGTGCCCCCAAATGATCCCAGCAGCAGCAGCGCACTGAGGAATGATATGATCTGTTCACTTGACCAACGAATGCTAACTCTTCTCCTTTTTACATGTTTTTTTAACACCAGTTTTTCTTCCTCTTTTTCCTGCGGAAAAACATCCACGGTGATAGACTTTGGAAATGTCTTGGCCACTGGTTCATCTTCTATAGGCCGTGCAATACTTCCATGTTCATGATACAAGCGGTCAACTACTCCAGGGAGTTCAAACATGTTCAATCCTTGATTGATATTAGGATGGGTGATCAGGGTTGATAAAACAATTTTATGGTCAAGTTTCAGGTCGGGATCAATCTTGGTATCATCTATACGTACACCGGCAAACAATCTAGGTTGCTGTGGTTTGAATCGTTCCCAGTGTTTACTTCTGGCTGCAGACAAATCATTAAGGCATATCGTCCAGGGCGGTTTATTCCGCATCGTGAATTTTGCGGTAAGCAGTTGTTGCAAGGTGCTTTTATTTCCAAAGGAATCGATACACTTTAGTCCACTTTTCCCATGGATTACCGTACCGCCATTGATATTATCCCTATCCATATGAAATACATCGTAATAAGTGCCCGTCAACTTTATGGTCATGATTGGTAGTTTCCCTAGCGCGGACAGTACCATCGATTCGGTACCCAGCCATACCGGTGAACCGGAGAATGTCTGTAAAATCTTTTTTGTGGCCTGGATTAGAAAATTATGCACGTATATGATGTGTCCTTGGCGTCTGTCATTGTATAGTTCGATAAATGCCTGAAACTTTTCTGCGGTTGCTCCCCAACGTTTATCTTTTTTCCATTCTACCAGGGTAATTATATCTGTATCAGACATATCCTGCTCAGTTGGAAATGCCTCATGGTATACAAGGTCATCTGTTAAGGCTATCAGGATCTCACTACCAGCGATGAAAACCTTATCATTTACTTCTTGGATGCCATTTATTAAATGATTTACCGCGAGTTCTTCGCGGCTAAGATCATCCACAAGCGAGCCTTGGAGATCAACCGCTGTTGTGTTTACTAATAGAGGACTGCCATGTACCCGTGAATAATGGGCAAGTGATATCTGAGTGTCAGATATGTAAAGGGCGATCACACCAGCAGGTCACTGGTCCCAACTGCGCGATCCGTCTTCAATATATCCGTGACTACGAGTCTTGAATGAGAATAAAAGGTACCTTCCCTCGCTATAAACGCCTTCTATCGGACTGGCAACGCGTAACACCTCGCCTTCTTCTTTTAGTCTGACCACTATTTTTTCTCCGGTTAAGGGACAGTAAAAGTTCGAAGAATCAGGCATGTAACTATCATAATACGATACCACTTCAGATCGCTGTTTCGTTTCAAAACCAAGATTAGCAATAAACCCTTCCTCAATCATAACGGTTGGTAAATCTTCCTTTGAGACAAAACCGGTATCATTTCGGAACATTTCTTCAGAGTATGTCACCACTGTATGAATGGTATCGATGAGCGTATCACGGCGTGTCTTGAGAATACCAAATGTTGTGTCAAACTCTACGTCATATCCTTCGGGTATTATTACATTCACGCTTTCCCCTGCTAATTCAAAGTTGCGTTCACCCAAATAGGTGGAATCGGCCATAACAGAATCACGGACAGCATTCACAACATTCATGGCCCAAAGTCCATTTTCTTCATAGCCATCAGTCAGGATTTTATAAAAATATTCCACGTCATGTACAGTCTGGATGTTAAACCTCGCACCCTCCGCAGCCGTTACTTCTTCAACCCAGATGGCACTTGGCACATATATGGTAATGATCATGAACAAAAATGCTAATACAATGCCTAGTTCTATCAGGTCTGAGTACTGTTTCCGTTTGATCTCATCCATTGTGATAAAATCCCTTAGTTCAATGTTATGTGCGTTTTCAACTTTTCGAGTGTTTTACTGCCAATCCCCTTGACATTCTTAAGATCTTCAATTGTGTTAAATCTACCGAAATCATCTCTGTAGCGCATGATTCGCTCTGCAGTCACCGGTCCAATTGATGGTAATTTGATCAATGCACCTTTCCCGGCCGTATTAATATTAACCAAAATCTGGGATGATTCTGTGCGCTTTTGTACTGCGGCATCAGTGTTTATAATCGTTGGAATACTGGAATGATCCAAAAGTGCAGAATTTGCATCAGCTTGAAATACGGCTGCCTGCTGGATCTCTTTTGGTAAGGGGCCGGGTTCAAGCAATTTATTTTTATACACCATTGCTAATACGCCAAGCGTTAATGAGGCCAATAAAAACTTCAGTACTAATTTTTCCTGTTTCGTTACCAGTTGCACTAGATTTTTATCTTTCGGAACATGTTTTTTGGCACACCGTCTGCGCTAGCCAGCTCCTTGAATAATTTACGTGTATTTTTTGAAAGATTTTTCGGTGTTTCAACATGAATTTTTACTAATTGATCTCCCCTGCTCAACCGACGTACTTGGGGAAATCCTTTGCTCCGCATTCTTAAAATTTGCCCCGATTGAATACCAGCCGGTATTTTTAGATTTGCCTTCCCATTTAAGGTTGGTACTTCTATTGTTGAACCTAATGCTGCTTGCGAGAAACCAATATGCGCTTCAATGAGTACATCATCACCATTACGAATAAAATAAGTGTGATCTTGTTCCTCAAACAATACGATGAGGTCCCCGGCCACACCATTGATATCTTCATTACCCTTACCGTCAACTGTCATGTAATTACCCTCTTCAACGCCAGCAGGTATTTTAATTTTTATTGTTTCCCCTTTTTTAATCATACCATCCGGTCCCGCACCACTGGGTCTATTACCCACGACCTTTCCGGATCCATGACAATGAGGGCACGTCGACGAAGAACGCATTTGACCTAATATTGTATTGGATATCTTCGAAACCTGGCCGTGTCCGTGACAAGTAGGACAATTCGTAAATGTCGTATCCGGTGCTATTACAGATCGCTTGATCTTAATCGTTTTTTCCACACCGCTGGCAATGTCTTCCATTTTCAATTGTATCCGTATTCGTATATCCTTTCCGCGCTGACGACCGCCTCTGCGTCTGCCACCTCCAAAAAAACTGCTGAATATATCATCGCCACCAAAAATATCCCCAAATTGGCTGAAAATATCATCCATGGACATATGTACACCGCCGCTAAACCCGCCGCCTTGCTGTCCCATGCCTACACCAGCGTGACCAAACTGATCATATTGCGCTCGTTTATTACTATCACTCAACACACCATACGCCTCAGCAGCTTCCTTGAATGTTTGTTCCGCTTCCTTGTCTCCCGGGTTTTTATCAGGATGATACTTCAGTGCAATTTTACGGTAAGCCCGCTTGAGTTCAGCGCTGGAAGCACCGCGGTCCACACCAAAGATTTCATAGAAATCTCTCATGTTTTATTCACCACTACCTTGGCGTGACGGATAACACGGTCCCTATACTTGTATCCTTTTTCAAAGACCTCAATAATCTCATTATCATTTTTATCTTTTTCCTGCCGCACCATTAATGCATCGTGCAATTCCGAGTCAAGTAAATCACCTGCTTCACCAAAAGGCGCAACCTCCCGTTCAAAAAATATTTTTTCAACCTTGGATAGAATAAGTACCATACCTTCTTTTAAACTTTGATCGACCTCGTCATTGTTCTCTACAGCAGCGTAAAGTCTTTCCAGGTCATCTACAACGCTGATCATGGCTTTCAGAACATCCTTACCTTCATACTGAATCAGATCTAAGATCTCTTTTTCTTTCCTTTTTCGAAAATTTTCAAATTCTGCTTTCAACCGCAGTTGCTTATCCTCCAACTCTGTAAGTTGCTTGGCTAACTCTTCGATAACAAGTTTATCCTTATTAATCTTTACAACAGGTTTAGCACCTTTTTTTACGGGTGTATTTTCTTTCTTACGTACTTGCTTCTTCTTTTTATCTTCTTTAGGAGACATTGCCTATGATTTCTGTGAAATTCGTTAATATTGTTTTGATTTGTTCATAAGGCAGCCGCGTCGGTCCCAGTACTGCCATTTGACCGCGAATATTCGCATTACCAAAGGGATTGGTCACTATTGAACAATCCGTAAAATTGGAATCACCCATTTCCTCTCCGATCAGGAGATTCTCACTATCGGCTATCAAATATTTATCAAAATACCCCTCCAGAGATTCTTCATTGAACAGGGGCATCAAGGTTTGCAATCTTTCAATTTCATGAAATTCGGGATAATCTAATAATTGTGAAAATGATGATGTATAGATCAGTTTATCACCAGAAATAACAAAATGTTTATCGGAATTTTGTATCAACACCTGTACAATCTCGTGATCATATACATCTGTTTCCCGCATCCGATACAGTATCGTCTCCTGAATTTCATCTAAAGACAGTCCCAGTAGTCTATCTTTCAGTGCTTGATTGATGATTTTAAGAACCGAGTCTTTTATATCAAGATCAAGGTTTAGCACAATGGAGCGTATGAAACCGGACTTTAAGGCCAATACCATCATGACACGATCCGACGCCATTTGCACCAGCTCAATATCAGTCAAAATACTTCTTTGCTGACGGGATACCAATACTACGCCAAAGAGCCGACTGATCTTACCAAGCATTAATGCGGTTGCCTGCAGTAAATCTTCAAGATTATCTGCAACTGCAGATAATCTTTCTGAAACATTATCATATTCATCGATCATACTGGTATTATCAGGGATAAGTGTATCCACATAGTACCTGTAACCACTATCCGTAGGTAATCTTCCCGAAGAGGTATGCATATGCTTCAGCAGCCCTTTTTTCTCCAATGTTGCCAGTGTATTTCGAATGGTAGCCGAACTGATTGAGTGAAAATAGCGGTTGTGCAATTTTTGCGAGCTGATTGGTACGCCAGCAGATATGAAATCCTCAATGGTTGTTTTAAGGATCATATTTTCTCTATCATTCAGTTGCATCATTTTTTATTTAATTGTATCTAAGAAAATTAAATAATTATCTGATAATATTTCAACAAGGCAACCATACCAAAGAATTTATGGTAGAAAACGAGCCAGAGCACGTAAACTGCCAATGAAACTTATAGAAATTCCAATAAGCAACATCCATGATGCTGCAGCTGGATCCATACGGATTGTCATTGAGCTAAATTGTGTTAAAATATTGTTACCTATTTGTAAACATAATGACAGTACCAGAAATGCGATAAATGAACCAATGAAACCTTGCAAAATTCCTTCAATTAAAAATGGTACCTTGACGAATGTATTGGTTGCACCAATAATATGCAGGTCCTGGATCAAATCTTTTTTAGCATAGATCGTCAATTTAATTGTGTTTGATATAATACTGATTGTGATAAGTATTATACCAATGGATACAACTGAAAATATTGTTGTAAAACGATTATGGAATCCCTCAATACGCTGGATAAGTTTCCCTTGATGCTCTATATTATCGATGCCTGGCAAACTTTCGATGCGCGTCACAATTGGCATGATATCTAATTCATAATCCCCGGTTCTATTTAAATTAATTACGCAACTCATCGGCAATGGATTGCGCTGAATATAGTCGAGGATATTTTCTCCAAACTGTTTCTCAAAAATCTTTGTGGCATTTTCCTTATCAATAAATGTTGTATTTCTCACACCGGGAAATGATTCGATTTGTTTGACAACGTCAAGTGCTTCTTCTTTAGCCAGATCGGCTTCGAAAAACACTTCAATTTTGTATTTAGTTCGCAAATAGTAAATCAATTTATTCGTGTTCTTGCCAATGATAAAAAGCGATCCAATAATGATCATGGTCAGGAACACAGAGAATACCGCGGCGAATACGGTTAATTTATGCCGTAATAGATTGCGAAAACCTTCAGCGAAAAGAAATAATGCACGATCAAGCATCAGTTTTCCCGCAAAAGACCTTGTTGGATTTCCATAATTTTATGTCCACGCCCTTTTATCAGGTTATAGTTATGGGAGGCCATCAAGACTGCGGTTCCCTCATGATTAACGGCTTCTAATAGTTTCAGCAGTTCGAAAGATGTAATTG
Organism: Fidelibacterota bacterium; assembly: GCA_004124535.1. The sequence goes on along the minus strand of SCKQ01000020.1, from coordinate 26,017 downwards.
GGTCAAGATTGCCAGTGGGTTCATCTGCCAGGATGATTTCAGGATCTTTTACCAAGGCTCGTGCTATGCAGGCACGTTGCTGTTCTCCACCAGATAATTCATCTGGCGTATGATCTTCTTTTCCTACAAGTCCAACCTGATCGATCACATTTTCCACTCGATCCTCTATTTCACTGTGTCTTGTACCAATTACATAAAGAGGTAGCGCTATATTTTCGTACAAATTCCGATCACGCAGTAAATGATATTCTTGAAATATCATCCCTACACTGCGACGTAAAAAGGGGATTTTTCGTTTTTTGATTTTATCGGACCGAAAGTGGCCTGTTGTAACAACACCACTTTGCGGTATCAAGGCCATGTAGATTAATTTCATGATTGTAGTTTTTCCTGCCCCGGTTGGTCCGATTAAAAATGTGAATTCAGCATCATCAATGGTAAAGTTGACATTCTTCACTCCGTAACCTTTCTCATAGGAATAGGTCACATTTTCCATCTGAATCATGCGTTAAATCTAAGATTTGTGTTAGCGCTTGTCCATGAATACATAATTGAATTCACTATTTAAAACATCTGGGAGATAAACACACCATAACCTAGTAGCAGTAAAAGCGCCGTTCCCCGGTGGATAGGCTGGGGCATTAGACCAATGGGGATTAAAATCAATCCATAAACGATCATATAGGGTATTTCAAAGTGTATGATTTCTACTGGCGATTCCAGTGGACTTATCATTGAAACAAGTCCAATTACTGATAGTAGATTAAATAAATTGGAACCAATGATATTACCGATAGATATCGCACTTTCTTTTCGAAATGAAGCAATGACCGAAGTAGCAAGTTCTGGTAAGGAAGTACCCAGGGCAACAATAGTCATACCAATAACTATTTCGCTTATACCAAAATAACGTGCGATATCGATCGCACCAGTGATAAATATATTTGCACCAAAAGAAAGCAACAGGATTCCGAACAAGATCAGTAATAATGATTTTGATAAAGATACATTTGGGTTTATTTGACCAATTTCATGATCCTTTTTCTTTGCGGGATGTGTAATAGCAAACCAGGTATATGCTATTATACAAGAGAACAGGATCAGCCCTTCCAGGCGGATTATCTCACCATCCGCGCAAAAGTAAGTGAAAAGCAAACATACAATTATGTAAATAACCAGGTCTATTTTTACCTGGGCAAATTTCATGGTTAGGGGAAAGACAAGCGAACTTAATCCCAGGACCAGCCCAACATTGGCAATATTTGATCCGACAACATTACCAACTGCGATAGTAGATGATCCTTCAAGTGCCGCTGCAAGGCTTACGACCAACTCGGGTAATGACGTGCCAAATGCAACTACAGTTAAACCAATCACAATGGCCGAGAGACCAAAATATTTTGCTAATTGACTGCCACCCTTTACAATCCAATTGGCGCCATAAAATAACATTACGCTGCCGATAATCAAGTAGGTGTATCCGATGCTCACAAAAGCACTGAAAAATTATCACATATCACTTATAAATACCGTGGTCATTAATATATTCCCATACCGGCTGGGTTACCATGTAGCGAATTGTTTTATTTTCTTGCCAGCGCGACCGGATCGTTGAGGAAGATATTTCAAATCGCGGGATACTGGCAAATCGTACCTTACGTAATATCCAATTTGATATATCACTTGGACGAAACCCTGGTCTTATGGCAACAATAACTTGACATTCATCCAGGATTTCCCTTGGCTCTTTCCAGGTATGAAAAATCTGCAGTGAGTCACTACCTATCAAATAGTACAATTCCCTAGAATCGCAATCTTGATCACTTTTGTACTCCCTGATTGTATCTATTGTATAGCTGGTACCGCCTCTCTGAATTTCTAGATCACTAATCTCAAAATTTGGATTACTGATAACAGCCATTCTTAACATGGCCAGGCGATCTTTTATATCGGTAATATTATTTTTCCCCGGAGTTTTAAATGTAGGAATAAAAACAATTTTATCAAAATTTTCAGCTTCAAAAATTGTCTGAGCAACAAGCAGATGCCCAATGTGCGGTGGATCGAATGTACCACCAAACAAACAAATCTTTTTTCGCCTAGACACCTAATCGGGAGTTTTTATTTTTTGAATATAGCTTAATGCATCCTGCCGTAAATCAGTCGAAATTATTTGACTCTCGTGTTCAGCGAAGTATTGTTCCGCTTCTTTCTTTTTCTTCATTTTACTGTAGCAGCGAATAATACCAACATGTCCCATTTCCAGTATATCTGTATCATAGTAATTATCGATTAAACCCTCAAATGCCATAATTGCCGATTGGTATTCCTCCATTTTTATGTAGAGAACACCGGTTGCATATTCCTTCCTGGCCAATTTATTGCGCAATTCATCAATCAGTCCCTTCGCTTCTTCTCTGTATTCTGAATTCGAATAATCATCAAGGAACTCCTGTAGCTTACTCAATGCTTTTTCCGTATTGGTCTGATCTTTATAGTATTTGGGTGACTCTTTCACATAACTTTGACACACTCGCCAGCGAGCCTTTTCTACATACGGACTAAATCCCATACGCCTAATGAGTCGGTCATATTCAGCAATCGCCAAAAGATATTCTTTATTCAAATAATATGATTCCGCTAGGTAGAATTGCGCATCATCACCAAGGTCAGTATGGGTGCCTCTAATCACCAGATTATTAAATTCCTCCTGGGCACGCAAATACTTCTTCTTATCAAGGAATTTCTTCGCTTGCTCAAATTGCACTTCAATATCCTCTTCCTGTTGTGATTGAAAGGAAGCACATCCCCAAAACAAACTTAAGGTGATAAAAATTAGATACAGATAATATTTTCTTACCAATGTAGTGATACCGCAATCCCTCCAACGCCATATTTTGCATGTTGATTATATAATAATCCTACGTTGGTCTGGACTTTTCGTTCTTTTTTTGTTCTGTTTCTAATTTGGGTAGACCACACAGCTTCCAATGCACTGATCACATGGTTAAACATGACCGCACTTACAGCGTATTTCGCCATATTCAGGTAATCATTTGAACGTCCTCTTTGATTGACGTAATTCTCTTTATTTGGAGTAGAAATAATTATCTCCGTACTGTCGCCCACATCTTTCTCTACTTCAAACCATAGTTGGTTATTTGCCAGGCCATAACAATCAATCCAGCCGCCGACAAATTGGTCATATTTCCCTATATTCTCGTAGAAATCTCTATCTCTAAGTACGTTTACTTCACCCGTATAAACCCAATGAGCGTTATTCTCTAATGAATCAGAAGAAACGTAGTTCCCGTATTGCTCAGCCAGGCTGCCTGATAAAACCAGGATTAGTTTATGGGTACCATTTATATGTACGTCAGCATAGTTTCCTATGGGAGTATTTAAGGTATTAAATACCCATGTTTCCAAATCCCAGTTCTGATCTGCGAATATTTCATATTTTAGACGAATATCTTCGGCTTCTTTTCGCCATTGTAATCCACTGAAAATAGAAGCCGCTTCAATACCTGCGAATAATCCAATTTTCCATGCCGGTGATTTATTATACCATTGACCGGCACCGGGCAGAATTAAGGAATAAAGCATTGGCCGCGCTGGATAAACAACTAGAGAATCCTCTGGCTCGACCATTTCTGGTGAAGCAGGCAACGAATCTTGATCCAGGAAAAAGAAATTCGTTGAAAGCACTGGTAGAAATCGGCTATCAAGGTTATACAGATCATTAGCACTTAAGTAACTGGTCACTGCAAAAATGATTAATAAATACCTCATGTTATCAAAATCCAAATAAGATAGTCAGGTAAAACCGTTGTTCCTGACCATAAGTTACACTTTTATTATTTATTTGTCGCGGGAATGTATCCAATCCTCGGTGTAATTCTAATCCAATAGCAGTCGGGAAATTATAAAAGGAAAACCCATTAATTCGCCATTGAATTCCCACCGAACGTAACCAGTTTGGTTCATCAATGCTCCGGATCCAGGCATCCCCAATTTGTCCGATGAAACCTAGCGTGCTGTTTTGCATAATAAACCAGCCCAATGGTATATGTTTTTCGCGGAAAATTGGTACTCTTAGCGTCCCCGTTGCAATAGCGATGGACTTTCCTTCAATACTGTAAAAAGGATATCCTTTCAGACCATTTAGTCCACCAGCGAAAAAATGAAAAAAAGAATCCGCTTCTACATTGCTGATGGTTCCAGCAATTGACTCCAGACTAATTGTCATACGGTTGGTAGCAGGAATGGTAATGAACAAAGAACTTGATTGCTGCATTCGCCAAAGATCATTATTCGCCCAATTCGGTACTAATGTTCCTGCATCGGAAAGGTCCAACCCTTTAATAAAATTATTTTTTTCATAAGTAATATCTACATCCAACTTAAATCCCCTGGAAGGATTAATATCACTATCCACTAATCGTTTGACACCATTAACCGATAATCTGACACCAGAAATAAATCCTTTGTAATAATCATAGGCCAGGCCTGCTTCCAATCCTTGGATGCCCTCTACGGTCTCTTTGATAAATGCTCTATATTGTTGCCAAGAAGAAAATAATTCTAGTTTTCCTAGACCAAACAAAGGAAATCGCAACCCACCATCAAATTGAATTAGACGAAACCGTAGACGATCATCCAATGGATATACAGAATACTGATTTTTTTCCTGGATATTCCTGGTTAAATAAAATACCTCAGCAAATAAAGTTGGATATAATCGCCGAAATTCAAAAATAAAAAACAGGTCCAAATCTTTTGCTGTATTCATGGAAGCACCGCCAAAAAGACTTAAACGATCAAGAATTTCATTTGAAAAGAAATACCAACCCAACTTGATCGTCTGATAATCACCCATTATTTTTGGACTCACGAACATGGTAGTAAAATCATCCTCATAGGATTCGGCAGGTAGATCAACCTGTGCAATAATTGGCTCCGCAAGTCCTGAATTCCGTTGCCAGTAGTCAGGATCATAGCCTACAGTTTTTTGGTCCAGGAAAACAGCACTATCCAGGATAGCTATTTTATATGATCCATTCTCATAAAGAGAATACACTACCTGACCGGTAATATTTACAGCAGGCATAAACGCACCGCCCATAACATTCGTGATATATCCGCCAGTCATAGTTTTCTCATCAATTACGTATAGATTGAAAACGCCGGAACGGTCATCTGAATAAATAAGCTGTCCTGCTGAAATATTGATATCCCTCTCGTCCCATTCCCCATTCGAAAAAACAAGACCAAGCGTCGAATCACCTAGCGATAAATAAGCAATATCGCGAAAGTGATTTCTGGTAACATCAAATAATATTCTATTCTTTTCCTCATCATAGGCCAAACTGCTGAGCATCCTGCGATCTTCAAAATTTGTAAGTCGTTGTGTTTTACGGGATTTGAGATCGATACGATAAATATTCTGCCCACCATCATGTGTTGCTAGGTATATCAGCGTACTATCTTTGGATATAAAACACGGAGAAAAAGCACGGGAATCTTTTGTCAGGCGTGTTTCTTGTTCCGTATTCAAGTCATATTCGTATAGGTCAAAGTATTTGGATCCCTGCTTATTGGGATATTTTGCTTTTTTCGCATAATATATGGTTGAACCATTATTATTCCATGTGGGGGCCGAAACAACACCAGATTGGATATTCTCAGCATTATTGGCTTCCAGATCATATACAAAAAGATCCGTCTGCCCAAAAAAATCATTTTCCTCATTTGAAAGATAGGCAATATGATTTCCATTCGGTGACCAGACTGGATGAAGATTGGCCGTTCCCTTTCCTGCAATTATCCTGCCCTGCACTTCTGTAGACCGCATAGATTGTGTTAAATAATCATACCCGTTTTCCAGGCTTTCCTTATAAAGATCATATAATTCATTTCCAGAGATCCCGATTGCTTTTTCAATAGCACTACTGACCGAGAATTGCAGTGGTGAAGAAAGTGCCAATACGATTTCCTTTAATTTATCAGCTCCATAAGAAAGTGCAATAAAACGGCAAAGCTTATATCCGGCGTTATAGGTGGATTCATTACCAATTCCACTCTTCCCGAACGTGTTCATTTCGGTAAGGGTTAATAAGTTATTATGCATCACCCTATCGCGCAGAATCATATCTCGATGTGTATCCCAATTATCCCAGTCAGCGCCCTCATACATGTATTGAGCAGTACCTTCGGCCAACCACGGTGGAACACTAGTCCCAGGGATAGCATAGCTCACCATCGTATTGGGATAACCATATAACACATCCTTCCGCTTTTCATCTTCATATCCGATCCATTGTAGGTAGGCTCCTGGAAATCGCAATCCTGCTTTCATCGATTTTTGCATAGAAACAATGTGAGTGAATTCATGGGTGATGACATTTTGTAACCAGCGATGGCTGCCCCGCAATTCAAAATCCATAGGAGATGCCCAAATAAGTATTTTATTATCGTAGTAGTAAGCTGCACCGTTGGAGATGTCATCCGTATCGAGAAAAACAATATCCGTTTTCTCCGCTGGCTCGTATTCATAAAGCTGGGTAACAAATGGGTAAATTTTTTCAGCGACAAACGCACCCTCTCTGGCAGTGCCTTCACTACCCTCATAAAAATGGATTTGAAAATGATCGGTTTCGAATGTCTTCCAGTCTATTTCAGGGTGATTATAATAATCCTGACCAATCACTAGGCACGATAACAGCAGATAAAGCGGTATTACCCGTAAAATAACCATTAGTGTATGACTGCGACTTTCAAAACTTTTGTTTCAGATTGATCGCCACTCCAAGCGGTTACATTCGCAAAATAAACGCCTGGTTCAATATCTCCCACACGCCAACTTTTTTCCTCAATTGCACCTTTTAGAGGTCCCTCAAAATTGATCTGTTTGATGAAATATCCTGCCAAATCATAGATCATAATTTCAATCCGCTCAGCTGATTCTACAGCAACACGGAAATAAACATGATCATCATAGACCGGGTTGGGATAAGCATATGTCTTACCTTTATCGATCAATGCAGAGTCAGGAATGCGCTTGGAAATATTCAAATGAAGAGTTCGCGTGTTGCCAAAGTCATGGTGGGTTGACGTCCATTCATTGCCATGATTTTCGCTGACCTCATCAAAAAACCAAATGGCCGATGCAGTGACAATGGCATTCCGACCATCATATTCACTCAAGCATACAAGGTCTCCATAATCCGTTAAACGATATTCAACCTGTCCCTGCCAATTGATGACTATTATTTCCCCATTATCATTCCGAACTACAATTTCGGGATGATCATCGCCATATAAATTTTTTATTAACGCTGTTTGACCACGAGGATAATGATATAAAGGAAAACCTGAGACAGTGACTCCATTCATATGTTTTGCCTCTAATGCTCCATAAAAGTTTGGTATGTCTACTAATTGGTAGTCTATATACAAATATTCACCCTCACCATCGAGATTTAAATCAGCTGCTGAGAGTAATGAAACCTGATTTATACTATCGATATAACCATCCTTATTAATTATCCAAGTTGATACAAACCTTTCATTCGGTTTTTGTAAATATTGGTGATTCCCCAAAGTATCATTTACAAACAAAATTGTATGGGCAGTAAAACTATTTGTTGACTGTAAAATCATATCCTTTTGGTTTGCATCCCACACAAAATGAAATACAAAGGATGTGGTGCTGTCTCGTTCAAAAATCAACAACTGGTTTGAACCGTCAAAATCGCCAACCGCAAAGTCATATACCTCATTATTTGTCGAATAGAAATACTGTTCATTTAAAACGTCTTCATCCTGGGCAAACCAAACACTGTCTTTTCCTCCTACGATTTCCATAACACCATCATTATCAAAATCATAAACTAACCCAATGTGAAGTGAAGTATCCGGAAAACCATCCGCCAGTAATGAACTGTAAATGGTAAAACTCATCGTATCCGCTTGGAAACTAATGTCGCCAATAGTTATGAACGTTGATGCACCTTCATTGGATACGGTACTTGGATAAGTGAACGTGCCAAATTCAGGCGCAAGTCCCTCCATGCTTGGATTAGCACGTTCATATTCTGGATTCCCTTTGAACCATACATCACCGAAATATCCCGCTGATGGATCAGAAAAAAGAAAAATTGAGGGAAAACCAATATCCTGGGCACCATCCGCTTCTTCCAAATCCACCCCTCTATTTGCGCGATCACCATTTACAAGGTAATTATCTAGGCCACTAAAAATTTTATTTTCATCTATATGCCAGATCAATAGACCGGATGCCGGTAATCCCAGGTCATAATCCGGGATTGCAGTAACCACCCCATTCTCATCCTTTTCAATCGCAACTGAATCAAAAAGAACTTCAACAAAAGGCGGGTATCGCTCAGTTTTCTTATAGATAAGATAGCGGGTCGAATCAATATACATATTTCCTTGGTACCAGTTCGTTCTATTCTCAATCAGAAAATATTCAGTTTCATTGATTGGGATTTGCACCAAGTTATCCTCAGATCGGCTCGGTAGATTGATCATTATAGATGGTGTTAATATCAAAGGCAATTCCCAACCTGCGAATTTTCTACTCCATGCATCGGGTGGAGATGGTATTAGTCCGCGACCATTATTTGACCCTTGGTCCATGAGACCAAAAATGCCGATGCCGCTCTGCCCTGAATTCGTATCCCACAGAGGCGGTAATCCAATTGCAAAACCCAACATTAATGCAAATGTACCAGTTAGCCCATATTGGTAGTCACATGGTTCCTCAGTATTGAGGAAAATATTTTCAGACTCTTGATAGAATAAATGATTCTGGGTCTCTGGTAAAATGATACCCTGATTTATTGTAGCTGTACCAAATTGTAGCACTCCACCAACATATTCCTGCAACATATCACCATCAATAAATGTTGAAGGTATATCCTCTGGGGTAGGGTCTAAAAATGGTAAGGAAAAATCTTGGCCTATGCCGGCATGGAAAACCACAACATGATCATAATTTGAAAAATCAATCTCATCATTATTGTAGGCTGTCTCTATAGCATCGCGAAATAATTCAGTTACTCGTTGATCATGCAGGTCAGTCTGATTATAGGGATGATAATAATCCATCTTTTCGGGTAATATATAACTGCCATCGTCAGTTTGAGGAAATACAGTAGACAGATTAAGGTCCAGGCCAAATTTCCCATAAGAAACCGAGCGATAATAATTATTTACAGCTACTAACTGAGACTCGAAATAGGATCGATCGTGAGGCACAGGGTCGATTGTGTACTTACCGCAAGTATCAATAACAGCATTTAACAGGAATGAACCATTTCCTGTGGTGCCGGGCGTCTCATCTGCCATAAAGGACACTCTGATCGCTGCAATACGAACAGAGCCATTAATCCCAGCAAAACAGGGATAAAGTGAAGCAGAAATTGTCAGGATAATTACAATCCTACGCATTTGAAAATTGTTTATTGTTCGCGGAGTAGTTTAAAATTCGATATTTAGAGAAAAACGCATGGTATTTGATAGTGGATGGCCTGGTTCACCAGATGTATATCCAAAATCAAAACCATAGCCCGCAAATCGCAGACCGACGCCAAAGGTTGGATTACTTATCTTGCCAGTTTTATCATAAAGATAACCCATCCGCAAAGCAAAGTAACTAGAATACCAGTATTCCATACCAATATTGTGGACAAGCTTATCGAGTTCATTCTGAATTGTCCTGGCAGAGCCACTGCCCACTTCCTTTTGCCCAAATTCATTATATTTGCCCCAAGCTGCGTCACCGGGAGCAGCGTCGGTTGGTTCCATTTCTGCCTCATCGGGGTCTATTTCACCATTCCCATTTATATCATTCCAGTGAAATCCGCCTATTTGTCGGTCAGGATCATTCCCAGGAGTAGCTAAATCAATATCTCCGCCTAGCAACCAGTCATCCACCCAGGATGTAAAAATAGCAAAATAAATTGGATCAGTATGTTCAGTTTCCTGCTGGCCATCCTTATTGAAATCAGCATTCTTATCTGATTGATGGCCATCTTCATCAAAACCTCCAATATAACCATCCCCATCCCAGTCCATTGCCGGGTAGGATGATACCAGCAGTTTATCTACATCATAAACAACGTTTAGTTTATTGTACTCTGAATTAACAATGGCATAGTTAAGACCTAAAGTCAAATTTGTTGGTTGTGGATCGGCCTGTGCAGGATCGATAAAAGAAACTTTAGGGCCAATATTGGTAACAGTCAGCCCCATAATTAGACGAGGTGTGAGAAATTCTTTACGTAGATAACCTATGTCAAAACCAAAATCAGTGGAGGTACCCTTGCCCTGTTCATTACCTGCGCCTAGTTCAACCAAATGCTGATAAGATATTTTCGCATTAATGCCTAAGGATGAATTCTGTGAGAGCAATGCACTGTACGAAATGGTTGCAGCCATCATATAACTGGTAAATTTACCAAGATAATCATCTGGAGTCTCCCCCATACGTATCTGCTCACCCAGATTGAGGTAAATAATATGTCCGCCTAATGTGCCCAAATATGGGAAATGACGGCGAAAGGCGAGGAATTCATAATAGAGATCATCGGCCAAATTAGGAAGCCAGTTTACGTGCATTAGCGCCAGTTCAGATCCTTCAAGAAATGCTAGACCAGCAGGATTCCAATAGCTGGCGTAAACATCATTGGCTACTGCGACCTGTGCTTCACCCATTCCGCCTGCGCGCGCACCAGGTGAGATCAGTAAAAATATTGCCCCCGCTTCACTTTGCGCAGAGAGTGGGCTTATACTTGTCAAAAGGATAAGCGTACATATCGTCGCTAATCGTTTCATTTTATTCTCCCGGCCTCAGGACATCCCGAGGTCTTTTCTGTTATTCTTAGCTATTAGCTTTAACGGTCGATAAGAATCTCCTTTTAACGCCGGCAAATATATCGAGGGGGCCGACCATCAGTCAAGATATGATTTTTAATGTGTGATTGTTCCCACATTTTCGAAAATATAGTATTTTTATAAAGCCTATTGAAATAATCGCAATAATCCTAACGACATTATCGGTATATAAGTAATAGCTAGCACTACTATCAGACTTAACAAGAAAAAAGGTAATGTAGCCTTGTAAACCACTGGCATATCTTTATCAAATCTATAGGCGGATAGAAATAAATTCATTCCCACCGGCGGTGTCAGATATCCTAGCTCCAAATTTGCGATAAAAATCACGGCTAGATGGACTGGATGGATATCGGGAAACAAAATAAGTAGCGGTGTAATCAATGGCACGACTATGATAATTGCTGAAAAAATATCCATGAGACAGCCAACAACAAGTAGAAAAATATTCAATAACAGTAAAAAAACATATTTTGATGTGACGGTTTGCTGGACCCATTCCATTAATAATATCGGTATTTGCGCATCAACGATATAACTGGTAAGACCCATGGCTACGCCCAGTATAATTAGTACACCACCGATTAGTGTCGCACAATCGATAATTATTCGTGGTATTTCTTTCATTTGCAAATCTTTATAAACAAACACTTCAACTATAAATATATAAATCACTGTAACTGCGGCAGTTTCAACTAATGTAGTATACCCACCAAATACCCCAAAAAGTATCAGCAGCGGAATAATGGCCTCCCAATAGCTATTCTTTAACTCCGCCCAGATTTGCTTAAGATTAAACGGCTGCCGCTCGACGTGCTGGGCATAACCTTGAAATATTGAATAACCTGCGACCACAACTGATAATATTATTCCAGGAATTAGGCCTCCAATAAATAAATCTTTTATAGATACGTGAGCAGTAACACCATAAATGATTAAAGGCAGACTAGGTGGAAAAAGTAACCCTAGAGAACCTGCAAGTGTAATGAGACCCAATGAGAATTGCTCAGAATAACCTTCTTTACGAAGTAATGGAAAAAGTAATCCGCCCAAAGCCAATATCGTCACGCCCGACCCTCCGGTAAGCGCAGTAAAAAAACCGCATAATAACACGATAATTACCGGAGTACCCCCTGGCATCCAGCCAAATGCAGTTCTAAACAACTGCAGCATTCGTTCAGAAGCACGACTTTCGGCCAATATATATCCTGCTAAAGTAAATAATGGAATTGTTGGTAGTGATGGCGATACAACTATGCGGTAGGTTTCTGCAGATATTGCTGAAATCGGTGTATAATCACTCCAGAAGAACAATACAGCCAAGCCGCCCAACCCTATAAATATTGGAGTACCAAAAATCATTGAGAATAGAATTAGGCCAACTGAACCCCACAAAAACAAACCATTATCTTGAAATGCATCGGTAAGACTGATGATAATAATAAATATTGTTATCATTAACATAGTCGCTCTTAAAAGATGATTTTTAGAACTTTTTAAAAATATCTGTGCAGCAATAAGTAGAAAGCCCAAGGGCATAATCGATTGGGCTACCCAGCGCAGTATACCTGGCGCTATATTGGTAGGAAACTGGTATTCAATCATAACCAGATTTAGACTTCCCCAGAACAAGGCCAGAATAACAATAAATGAAATGTTCTTCGCTAACCATCTCCCCGGATGGAATATTTCATCTTGTTGAAATAATGGTTTTCTTGTCAGAGAAAGTAATTTGTTCTGCCTTGTTGCTAAAACTGCACCGATAAAGCCAATCCATAATGTCATATGCTGTACAAGTACTGGCGATGCAGGTATACCAGGTCGACCAATTAACCTGGTGAGAATCTCCAAAGTTGGAAAGAAGGTTAGTATCGCAAAAACAGCTATTGCAAGGGTATCCTCACCCCATTTTAGGCGTTCAACGAAGTGGTTTTGTTTTAACCGGGCCATTTCTGGTCCTATAATATCCTTATTTAGTGTGGTTTCCTGCTCATAATTTCTTGAACAGTATCATATAATTCGGTCGGGACATATCCTCCACGAATATCTTTTTCCCATGATTTTATAAAATCTTTCCATACCTGCAATTCTTCTGGTGTATGACGATGAACTTTTAATCCATATTCTTCCATGGCGGATATCGCTTTCTCTCCACCACCATAGCGTATTATTTCATTTTTGGATCCAATGACTTCTTTAGCTATTGATGTCATAACTTCCTGGTAGTCTGGTGTGATTTTTTCCCATGTCCTATTATCCACGATTAAAGCGCCGGTCAATAGTCCCCATTTTATATCTAACATATAATCTGCTATGCCGAACAATTGTTGTGCCAATGCAAATATTGGCGTGGTGGATACCGATTCAATAAGTCCAGTTTGAAACCCTGGCATAATATCGATTGAGGCCAATGGGACCGGCCGAAAGCCACCTTTTTTCCATAGTTCTGCTGCCCGGTAATCACCTGCCCATGTAAAATGCTTTAGCTGTTTCAAGTCTTCTGGATATATAATAGGTTTGGTTGAAAAATGATGCACCCACCCTACATCAGCCCAGGTAAGTAATTCGAACCCATTATTTTTCATACCGGTCTGCAATCGTTCGGCCATTTGCGACCGCATCCACTCCACATCATCATAATTATCATAAACCATGGGTAAGGCAAATACGTAAACATCCGGGTTTATTTCATGAAGGCCCTCCGTGGATACTGCTGCTGCATGTAATTGTCCAATCCGAATCTTTCTGATCATGTCTCTTTCATCGCCCACAACACCGCCCGGGTAAATTCTAAGAATTACTTGTCCATCCGTAGCTATTTTCCACTGCTGCCCTATTTCAATGAGCATGCCGTGCCAGAAACTACCCTCCGGGGCTAAACTGGCCATTTTAATAATTACTTTTTTAGCCGATAATTCAGTGTACCCAAGAACTAATAGTATAAATATTATTTTTTTCATTTAGTAAAACAGCTCCTCAGTACGACCCAATAACCATTGCGCCCTTTTTTTTGCCATGTAATTTCCAACTTCTAATTCTTTGATTCCTCGATCATTAGATTCTAAAACGAATGTAAGCAACCTAACAAATTCACTACGATTTTGGCTGGCAATTAATACATTTTCTGCATAACTCACATGCGAGCTTAAATCGCTGCCGCCAGACGCAATAATTGCCTTACGGTAATATCCTTCCGCTACCTCGCTGGCATTTACAGGTGCATCCGGCCGACTCAATGAATACGGGATCATTGCTGAGTATAGACTTCCATAATTCCAATTTGAATCTATTTCCAGGGCTTTATCCAATAACTTTCCTACCTTTGGTAATTGAATAACCCATTCCGGATTGCCGCGACTTGAACTCACCGCACCACCATAGGCAGCGGCTAGCCAGTATAACGCTTCCACATCATCATTTCCAAATTTTATATCTTTATTTGGACTATAATTCAGCCATTCATCAAAGCCAGAGTAACGCTGCGACATATAATTTTTCCCCAAAATTACTGCTCTCGCAAAATATTTATTGGCCTCCGTATATATTGTTAATCCAATTTTATAATCTTCATCTAATTCACGTTCAGCATTCTCCATGATAAATCCAAATCCAGTCTGTGTCAGGATAATACAATGCCTTAACGATTTTTCTGGTCTGTCTGGTATTGCTTCATTATCAAGAATTGATTCCGACCATTTTATCATAACCATTTCTACTGTATCGGGACTTGTTCGTAACAGTGCACCAGTAGAACATGACTGGATGTTTAAACAGCATATAATAAAAATATACCAGATTCTACCACCTGGTCTGATTTTAGAAAAATTAAGATTAGTTAAATAATGAATCAGTATTAGGCTCGCAAGTCAGAGTAAAGTGGAAAAGAAGCGCATAGATCCTTTACCTCAGCCTTTACCCTAACGATATTATCCTCATCGTCTGGTTTTTCTATGATCGCATCAATTAAGGCAACAATTTTTACCATATCATCTTGTGACATGCCTCTCGTTGTAATTGCAGGCGTACCAATTCTAATACCACTAGTGATGAACGGGCTTCTTTCATCAAAGGGTACCATATTCTTATTCACCGTAATTCCGGCCTTTTCCAGAGCATTTTCAGCTACTTTACCCGTCATAGCCTTATTGCTTAAGTCAATTAATATGACATGCGTATCCGTGCCGCCGGAGACAAGCTCATAATCTCTACTTAAAAACTCATTCGCCATGGCCTTTGCATTATCTACCACCTGCTGGGTATATACTGTAAAATCTGGTTGTAAAGCTTCACCAAATGCAACCGCCTTCGCAGCAATAATATGCATCAAAGGACCCCCTTGAATTCCTGGCATTACAGCACTATCAAGTAATTCTGATATATTCTTTAATCGACCAGACTTGGGTGCAACAATTTCCCATGGGTTGCCGCTATCTTTCCCCATCATGATCATACCGCCCCGTGGTCCGCGTAAAGTCTTGTGGGTTGTAGTCGTAATTACATCACAATAGGGTACTGGTGACGGATGGAGGCCTGTAGCAACTAGTCCGGATGGATGTGCTATATCTGCCATTAGAAATGCACTTACATCTTCAGCAATTTCTTTGAAATCCTCAAACTCGATGAATCGTGGATAAGCAGACCCACCACAAATAATTAATTTTGGTCTATGTTCTCTCGCGAGCGAAAGAACTTGATCAAAATCCACCCTGCCTGTTTTTTTTTCAACTTGGTAAGAAACAGAATGATATAAATTACCGGAAAAATTAACTTTACTACCGTGCGTGAGGTGTCCTCCATGAGCAAGGTCCAGGCCCAAAATTGTGTCACCCACATCGATAAAGGTCATTAGTGCGGCCATATTTGCCTGTGATCCTGAATGCGGTTGGACATTCGAATATTCTACACCAAAAAGTTGATTGGCGCGGTCGCGAGCTAGATTTTCGGCTTCGTCAACGAATTCACAGCCACCATAGTATCGTTTTCCGGGGTACCCCTCAGCATACTTATTGGTCATCACACTTCCGGCAATTTCCAGTACGGGGTAACTGACGAAATTCTCTGATGCTATGAGTTCAAGGGTAGTGTCTTCCCTAGCAAGTTCGCTTAATAATATGTTATATAATTCAGGATCCGAGGTTTGCAGTGGCGTTTTAGGCATGTGCAATCATAATCTACCAATTTGGATCTTTATCTAATTTTTTCTCTACCCATTTATAGCACTCTGAATCGGGTTTTATATATCCCTGCGTCTTTTTATTCGCATCAAGCATAAACCACTGGGATCGACCAAATAACACTTCGTTCTCTTCCAGCCAGACCAGTGAATTATGATACCTACGGTAATCATTTTCTTCTGCTACAATAAAACTATCATGAGCCAACGATGCAACTATTCTATCATCAATAGAAATATCGGCTGACCTACATTCCTGAAAAGCCTTGTAATAGACATTTCCACGTTGCGCATAGGCCTCTCCTGAGTTAGACAAGGTAATAACTTTTTCAGCCCACCGCATCGCCTTTCCAAAATTACCGCTGGCGATATTCACTTCCGATACCTGCAGGGCAACACGAAAATCACGGGGATCAAGCTTAAACAGTTCCTCGTAAGACTCTGATGCTTGCTGGAACATTTCTTCTCGATCATAAGCCAGTGCTATTTGACGATAGGCTACTTTACTGGTATTGTCCTGTCGAATGACCTGTTTTAACACCTCGATTGCGTCTTCGGGCCTTTCTGCATTTAATAGGCGATTAGCATAGTCTAAACCATAGGACACATTATTAGGATTATTATGGAATCGTTCACCGTATATTTGGAGTGGATCTTTACCAGTCATTTCATATACCCTGGCAATATCGCCCTGTGCATTCTCATTTCCGGGATCTATTTCGAGAATCTGCCTTAGGAAGTCAACTTGGTCATCATATGCGCCTTGTTCACCATAAAGTCTTGCTAACTCTGTCTTGATTGATATATCTTCGGGTAGTAAATCGGACAAACGGCTGTACTCCAATATTTCTTGTTCTACCTTTCCCTGTTTTTTGTAAGAATATGCAAGCCGCTTGCGAAGATTGACGTTGTCGGGTAAAATTTGCAGTCCTTTTAACAATACGTATTCTGAACTATCAAACCTGCCTAGATATTCAAAAGCAATCGCAAAATATTGATATACTTCTTCTGGCTCATCTCGGTCACAACCGTAACGAATAATCTCCCCATAAATTCTGACCGTAGACTCCCAATCTCTATTCTTATAATACTCGGCAGCACTGCTCATTTTTCGCGGGCACATTACCGCTCGTACGGAGTCCCAATATACTTGATCCGCTCTACTGTCATCAGATAATGAAGAATCAGTTGGTGGTACACACATAATACAGAATAAAGCCAGTATTAATATCGGGGAAATCTTTACTCCATAGTTAGTTGTTTTAGTTGGCATTATTTTTTTAACCTCCGCTTTACGAACCAAAGGTCGCCGATGCTAATTCCTATATTAAAATTCGTAACTAATTTGTCACTATTGTATGAATCTGATCTATTAATCAGATTTAAACCGAAATCTATTTGGTTTTTTGTGACACCGAACTTAATACCAAAGCCGATTGACATACCTAAATCATTTATTTTGTAATCCTCGGCTTGACCGTTACTCGATAATTGATTGTCTAATTCATATGCACGCTGAAAAATACCAGCACGGAAATGTAAACTCTCATGCCAGACTCTAGGTAAGATCCTCGCGAATCGAATGATTCCCATGTTGAGGTGTTGGTAAGCAACTACCCGTTGATTTAAGCCAGAAATAAGATTGGTTTCTCCATCAGCTAGGTCTGACCACGAGGAAAACTCTCCCTGTGCATGTATCAATTCAGTCAATTCCAGGTCAAACCCAAGAGCATATTCAAATGGGCTTATCTGATTGCTTAGTGTCGTATCTATTGCTGCAGGTGGTATAGAATCCACGCCAGAAGGTCTTGGGTAATCAGCAACATCATAATATCCATTGCCGTTTGAATCCTCAAATGGTTGAAAAGAAAAATGTTTGATACGTACTGGATGTAAAACAGTTTTAACCGATCCACTTAAAAGTAATTTTCTAGAACCAAAACCAAGGCGACGGGATGAAAAATATCCATTTATTAAAGTACCATTATA
The DNA here is from genome assembly GCA_004124535.1 of Fidelibacterota bacterium. Next base: position 7,935 of record SCKQ01000020.1, on the reverse strand, counting down.
AATGTTACGCTGGTTATATATGTAATCTAAATCATGCTCACCTTCTTTAATGTTGAATACTGTTTGTCTACGGTTTGATCCAAACAAATACTCTAGTTTTATCCCTAATTGTTCTTTTTCTGTTAGTTTGGCACCTAGTGAAAAAATGAGTTCAGAGATACCGCCGGAGCCATTGATTGTTTTATTAAATGTAAGGGTATCATCTTCGATATATTTTTCATAAATATCATCACTCCCCAAGGAATACAATTGTGAACTAAATGGCTGGAAGCCAATACCAACGGCAAACCGACCCTTTATAGGCAATAAAAATTGAAATTGATTTAATCCAGAAAGCACATTATTGTAATTGTAATCACGGTCTTTTATTTGCGTCCCACCATAATTTACCGATACATAAGCAAATGGTATTCCAAGCCAAGTTGAAGGGTTGCTAAGTGATATATTTTTCTGAAAACTGGGCATTAATCCACTACTGCCAATACCCATTACCGCTGCATTAGGTGCAAATGTTAATTCACCAACACCATATGCACTGTACACATCATGACCATAACACAGTGATGTCATAATGAGAAATATTTTGGTATATCTATTAAGGAGCGACATATTGAATGATGAGTTTTGGTGCCAGTGAATCAAGATTGCTTATAAAAAACGAATATGTGTTGAATGGACTGACAGTATTTGCTACCTCCATCTTTAACCCCTGATTCTGAATGTAACCAAAGTGATGTAACTGCAAATACTCTCGAATATTAAGACTTATCCTTCCATTATTCGATAGGTTAACCGCAATTAAACTGGGTTCCGTTGCGAGTGGATCATCCAATAACAAACCCTCTAGTTCTGTAATGGATACAGAATCAGTTATTGGGTGGATCTGTAAATAAAAATTTGATTGTGATGTATCATTTGCGTAAAAAAACGATAATTGAGCTTTAGTTATGGTTGCTTGCTGTGGTATTGAAATCGAGTCCAAATCAGGTATTTGTATGATCGCTTTATAGGCCATACCTCTACCTAAAGATATCATACTAGGGTTCTCATCATTATAAATAGGAGGAATGATTATTGATAAATCATTAGTGGATATAAACGTATTTGATATTGTATCTACCACTATAGAGTCTCCAGTAGAATCAACAAAAACTGTGTCATGGCTAAATACCTGCATCTGAGGAGCGTAAGTAAATCCTGATTCACTGCTTTTGAAGGAATAAACATCCAATAGCTCAATTTTAGGTTTTATCATAACAGTTAGGTTACGATTCTCACTTGAAGTATCTGAAAATGAATCAAGTATTTCTGCAACATTAAACGAAAGTGTAGGAAAGCTTGTGGTTTCCAACGAATCTGATTCTCTCTGCGATAATCTACTACTACCTACATATTTTGGGTTGAGATCATTCTCCGTAATGTTCAGATAATTACTCTCCGACTCACTGAAAATTGAGTCGCCCCCTTCTGGAAAATAAAATAAATCAAAAATCATACCTGTTGTTATCGAATCCTCATTAAATGTTAATATGAATTTTGCACTGTCAATTTCTATTGTTGAATCATTAAGACTAGCGAATGTCTCGACTGGAGTTGTTATGCTAGTGCTTGATACCCTAAAAAGTGCAAATGGGTTTTGGAATCCATTGCTATCAGTACCGAAGTACAACAAAGTAGAATTGCCAAGCTGTGGCGGTGTTTGATAAGTAAATCCTGTGATCCCCCTAATATATAAAGTATCATGATACATTCCATCATCCATCAGATCCGCTATAACAGTATCTTCCATGCAGCTTAGGATAATTAACATACAGGTAAAACACACAAATAACTGAAGATTTTTCATATAGGTTAAACTGGGTACGAGTGATCAGCTAAAAAGTTTCTGCAATTCAATATCGATTCTTGCAGCAACTTTATCATAATCTGGTGACTCATCCCCGGAAGTCTTTATAGTTAATACTTTACTCTTTTTCTTTTTGATCGCGGGTAATTCCAATAATTTTTTTGATACTTGGTTATTAGGTGAATCAATTGCGATTATCAAATCAATATATTCTGCGGCAGCTTCATAGGCATTTACTACCCCTTTTTTCATGCTGGCGGGTACTTCAAGTCCAGTATTTTTAAAGGTATTCCTTGCGATAGGCAAGTATTCCTTTTCGTAATTATGAACGACAAGTACCGATTTCATATCTGCATAAAATTCATTATCCATGTATTGTTGTTTATAAAAGGCAGGCACCAATGCAGATTGCCAGTCATTGCACCACATTACATCAGGTCTCCAAAATAGATGGGGTAAAATAGCTAAGGATGCTTTACTAAAAAATGCAAAACGCATGTCATTATCAGCAAGCACACGACCATTTTTTGCCTTATAGATTAAATTAGTCAACGGCTTAAATCTTTGGTTATCTTCTAAAAAATACACTTGAACTCGTGTTTTAGGAATAAAAGCACTTTTCGCCGAAGCGACAACATTTTCTTCACCGAATTCGAAAGGTATTTCACGCAATCTTATTACTTCACGAAGAATATACTTTCGCTCACTAACATAACCATATTTCGGAATTATTGTCCGAATGTCATGCTGCTTGTCCTGTAATAAAAGTGGAACCTTCGCTGAGAAGGCGGCCAGGGATGAAGTATTAGCGAACGGAATTATCTCCGTAGTTAAATAAAATATCTTTAATGACATTACTAAGGGTTATTCTACACTCAATTGCTTGAGTGATTCTTTGGCCCTGCTGTAGTATTCACTACTTGGGAAATAATCAACCATCCGCTGATATTCCTCTCTTGCTTTCACAAGATTACCAAGGCTTTGATAGGCAAGAGCTAATTTTAGTTGAGAATCATCGTCCTTATCCGTACCTGGAAACGTAAATACCTTTTCAAATTCTAGAGCTGCTCTTTTGTAATTTTTTGTTGAATAATAACATTCTGCAAGCCAATACTGGCTGTTATCAGCAAGTTCATTTGAGGGATCCTCCATCACTAATTCAGAAAAACCTTTAATTGCCTGTTTATAATCACCATTCTGGTAGTAGCTCAATGCTTCAATATATCTTCTCTGATATTCCGCGGGACTAATCTTTGTTTTAATGACACCACCCAGTTTTTCAGATCGCAGGCTATACATCTCAGTAAAACTATTAGTTAATGTGACAATTTTATTTTCGATCATCATAAGCTGTGCAAGAATTTCAAAATTGGTGCTATCAGTATAAATTGACTTGTCTTCCAGCATCCGGATCTTATTCTGCAGGGTATTTATTCGATTGATTAGTAAAATAGCAACTGAATCAGTCTGTTTTTTTGCATCAACCGTCGCTATTAGGGTGTTTCGCAAATCAGGCAACAGAATACTGATTTGTATCTCTAGTGAATCAGTTCTAACTCGTTCTCGATCTATCTTTGCATTTAGCCGCTTTAACTCACGCTTTATATCGGCTTGCTGTCCTTGGACAGTTCCAATACTCTGTGCGAGAAAAATAAACAGAATAATCCGAGGGATTTTAGTTGGGCTAATGATCATCGGGGCTATTCAGGATATTTGCACCACAAACTGGCCCCGAATTTACCTCTACAAGTCCCTAACATCAATTCCTTTTACTTGGTCATTCTATTGATTCGTCACCCATTTTCATAATCAGGCCGATCATTATAAAGCAGGACAACAAAAATGAACCACCTGCAGATATAAATGGTAAAGGCAGACCCTTTACAGGGATCATTCCCGTTGACATTGCGGTATTAACAAAAACATGCGCCATGAATATTGTACCAATACCTATAAGGATCAACCCCGGAAAACGTTCTTTTGCTAAAAATGCCAATTTCACAATCTTTAGTATAAAAATCGCAAAAATAATTAACATAACTGCAATTGTAATAAACCCTAATTCTTCACCGATAACGGAAACAATAAAGTCAGATTCCTGAACCGGAAGAAATTTTAAGTGTGTTTGGGTTCCCTCTCCTAACCCTTTGCCGAGAAACCCTCCAGATCCAATCGCTACTTTACTTTGTATTGTTTGATAAGCTGCTCCTAGCGGATCTAATTCGGGATTGAACAAGGTTAGAATCCTCTTCTGTTGATAAGGTCTTAGACTGCTCCACAAAAATGGTGAGAATAATCCTAGAAATATATTACCAAAGTAAAAAACAACTCCAAAAATCAACCGTGGTCGGGTCATGTATATTATGCTTCCCATACATATTGCCCAAACCGTGAAGGATATTGTATGAAATGCGGTGGCAATACTCAGGACTGGAGCTACCAGCATGAACAAGTGAAATGGTCTGGCGCCAACCCAATACAACATTGGTAAAATAGGCGTCAAAAGTATTATCGCAGTTCCAAGGTCCGGTTGTTGCAGGACAATTATAGCAGGCACTAGTGCAATAAATATTGGGAACAGTATAGTCATGAACTTTTTCATTTGCAGATTATGATCAGAAAGATAGCGCGCCAGGGCAACCACCACAATCCACTTGGCAAACTCGGATGGTTGGACACTCACGGGTAAACCAATATTTATCCAACGATGAGTACCTGCAATGGTCTCAAAAAGAAACGGGACTAAAATCAACATCAACATTAGGCTATAAGCAGCATATATATACTTGTGGATCATATATTTCGGAATAAATAATATCGTTAGAAACCCTACAAGTGCTGGTATTAAAAATAGTAGTTGTTTCGTAAAAGTTGTGATTGCGATTACATCAAATTGATTCGTACTAATACTGCTTAAGACAATCAACCCCAGACATGTTAACATTATGGCCATAAATATTATCGAGATAGGCATATCCGATGTCTGATTATATATATCCTTAAACATTATTTTACAGCGAGTCGGTTTTCAATTTTTTTATTAAATATATAATCGAAGGCGATGCGTGCTAGCGGTGCCGCAATTCTGCCACCTCCCCCACCGTTTTCAACCAAAATAATGGTAGATGCCATTTGATTTCCGTCTTTAGCGTAGCCAACAAACCAAGCATGATCATTCCCATGCGGATTTTGAGCAGTGCCTGTTTTACCATATACATTTAGGCCATTTATTTTTGGATCTGCAGCTGAACCAGTTCCATGTTTATCATTAACAGCATGGAATAAATACTCCTGAATATTTACCCATGTTTGTTCATTTAAACTAATTGAAATTGTTGTTTCGGGCACTTTAGATAACAGAAAATGTGGAATAAATGTGTGCCCTCGAGTCGCAATTTTATTAATGTAAACAGCCAATTGAATAGGTGTCGCAAGCAGGTCTCCCTGCCCCAGAGCCAGATTTAATAAATGTCCGCGCGACCAACCCCTGCTCGTGTAACGCCTATTCATATAATCCCTTGTAGGCAGCAACCCAACTAGTTCGTTGGGCAAATCAATACCCGTTTTGCTACCAAAACCAAAATTCCGGCAAAGGATTATAAATCTATTCAGCGATACACGTTGCACAGCTTGATAAAAGAAAATATTACAGGACTGCGTAATGGCCTGGTCTAAATTAACCTTTCCATGGCCACTCACTTTCCAGCACTTAAATACTCGGTCACCAAATTGATAAATACCGGCGCATTCAAACTCTTCATCTTGTTCAATCATAAGACCTTCCAAAAGTGCGATTGCAGTAATCATTTTGAAGGTGGATCCAGGTGGATATAACCCATTTGTAATACGGTTCAACAAAGGTTTGGTTGGATCATTAACTATTTCACGCCATTCCCGTAATGTAGTATTACCTGTAAAAATATCCGGAGAAAAATCTGGAGAACTTACAAAAGCGAGTATTTGTCCCGTTGCCGGGTCGGTGACCAAAGCTACACCTCTATAATCGGACATGGCTTTTTCTAACGTTTTCTGCAAACCTAAATCAATTGTTGTAAATATGTCCTGTCCGGGGATCGGTTTAATATCATTTATATCTTTAACTGTCCCAACTTCTCTACCGAATGCATCCACTTGCAAAAATGACAATCCTTTTTCACCTCGCAGTATGTTTTCATACTGTTTTTCTATTCCCCGCCAGCCAATTAAGTCACCTGCATCATATTGTTCAGTATCATCCATAATGCTCAGCAGTGACCGATCAATCTCTTTAACGTAGCCTAGTACATGACTCATATGCACATCTGAGGGAAACGACCGTTCCGGAAACTGAATATAATTTATCCCGGTTAATTCGTGTTTATGTTCTTCTATGCAGCTTAATTGATCGAAGGTTAAATCTTTAGTAATTCTAGATGGAATGAAGCGTCCGCGAAAATATCTATCGAAATTATCGATTAAGATTGCAGTATCAATAGCGGTACAGTTGCTGATAACTGAAAAATTCTTATTATCATTACCCATTTCATTGGGTAGTCCAGTAAGAATATAAGTTGGATAGTTATCCACTAATATTTGGCCATATCGGTCCAAAATCATTCCCCTCGGCGCAGTAGTTGGTATGGCCCGGATACGATTAATATCAGCCCGTTTTTTATACTCATTATGACCATATACCTGTATATGGAAAAACCGAATGAGCAAAATAGTAAAAACGAAAATAATTACACTATTTGCCACCAAAAATCTAGATCTTGGTACAAGGTTTTTTGACTTAAGCACCTTGAATCCTCTTTATCGGAAAAAAGAATTGTAGTATTAACAAAAAGATCAGTGTATAAGTCATCGTCAAAAACCACCGTAATAGATATTGTACTATATCTACTTCAAATAGCAGTTGATAACGCACATAGGTGAATACAAGAAAATGAAATGAAATAATGCATAGCCATGCTGCATGAAATGCGAATGGCGACCAACGGATATATTTATCCTGTAAATGACCGGCCAAATAACCTGTGATCGAGTAGGTCATTGGACTAAGACCAAAATAAGATGCCAATGGAGTCATATCGATAAATATCCCAATGATGAACCCGGCGATGACACCATAATAAGAACCAAAGAATAGTCCAAAATACAAAATAAAAATAACTACGAAATCTGGACGGTAATAGCGAATCGCCAATAATTCAGACAGAAAAAACTGTAATAAAAATACACCAACTAAGATTAGCCAAGGTCTTATTCGATCCATGCTACTGATCCACAATCACAAACAGATTAATAATTGAGCCAATATTTTCATTGATTTGTACTACAACAGATTTTTGAAACCTACCCCGCTCATCGGTAATGTTCACAACCTCTCCTACTGGAAGATCATTAGGAAATATGTCGCTAAAGCCAGAGGTTACTACTTTATTCCCAATATCCACATTTGCATTTTTCTGCACTTCCTTGATTAGATACAGGTCACCATCAAGCCAACGCAGGATACCGGTAGATCCAGATGGCTTAATACGAACGCTGAGTCTGAAATTGACATCATTGATCAACTGCACAATGGTAGCATTATCTCCGACAATAGTCGTCTTTCCAATAATGCCTTTGGGTGTGATGACAGGATCATTTTCTTTAACGCCAGACTCTAGGCCTATATCTATTGATAATGATGATGATACATATGGCGAAGCACTCATATTGATTACCCTGGCTGGTAAAATTGAAATTTTACTCTCTCGTTGAAAATCCAGTAATTCTTCCAACCTGATATTTTCTTCCAACAGATAACTCATAGATTCCATCTGGAAAGACAACTGTAGATTTTTCTCCCTCAGCAAGGCCGCTTCCTCTTCAATAAATGCTAGTGATCGTATCCAGGTGATTGGAGAATAAAAAAAGGTAAAAAAGCGATTTGCTTTACTGCGTAGTAAACGAACGTTATCTGATTCTCCGTTACTTAACATTAACAGCGAAAGGATAACACTCAATACTAGGGTGAAGATATCTTTACGTTTTACAAGTATGAGGTAAAGGGTCCTCATGATTGAAGAGCGTTAAATAAGAACCGCTTCGTATTTTTTAATATC
>SCKQ01000065.1 GCA_004124535.1 Fidelibacterota bacterium | reverse complement strand
TCAAGAACGAAAGTCATTGTATTACCGGAGAGAGTTGCATCGTACGGGATTGATTCTGGAACATCTACATTGGGTAAGTCCGCTGCAGTAGTTGCGGGGGGAAGGCCTAAATAAGTTTTTTTTCAATGGTACGGCGACCACCGGGAGCTACACTCGTACCCTCCACGACGCTCATCCGATCTATCATGTGGCGCTACGGGTGCCCCACACTGATCTGATTCTACACCCTGCCAGGCTTCAAGCCATGTCTCAGTACCTTGAACATTATTAAAGGAACCATCTGCACCAAATACATACTCATCATCAAAGTAGCAAGCTCTTGTAGTAACATCACCTTCTGAGTTCGACCACCAGCTACCATCATTCGGAGCTGGGCCTACCATCAATGCACCCGCTACTGGAGCCATCATCCATGTTCCCTCAACAGGTGATCCTGGCTCATCATCGCCACCACCCAACATATGGAAAATTTTAGCATAGCCTCCCCACGCTTCAATGTTGTGCGCACTATAATCAAGTTGCATTGCTCCGGATCCTTCCGTTACTGGATCCGCAACGTAACTCACATTGACAAAACTTAGAGTACTATCAGCATTTTCAGAAATTTCGTAGCCCCAGTAGCCTGAGTCTGGTACAGCATCAAAATTGTCTATCATTTGCCCAAAAAGGAATAGGGGAACCATTAAAAGAATTGTACTTGTTATCTTGTGTTTCATTGTGTTTTCTCCTTGTTTTATTACCCTTTATTATATTCTTCTTTTCTTGTTTCTATTGTAATGTTTTTTCATGAATCACACAATAGGACAATATGAATTAGCTTCTTGCATTCATAGCCGTGGCGAGAAAGAAATAAGGGGAATTTTGATCACATTCATTATGCTTTTCATATAGAATATAAAGAAAAATTGCAAATACATGCAATATTTTTTCTTATTTATTTCATTATAATGAAAATTATATGATAATTTATTGCAATGATTATGATTATTCTTTAATTTATATGGAGTATTTAAGCACTAAAATATTAATATGCGTGTAACCTTAAAACATATAGCTGACGATACGGGACTATCAATCGCGACGGTTTCGAGAGCATTGAGTCGCCAGAAAAGGAACCATAGTACTAGTGAAGAACATATTTATGTTTCAGCACGAAAACTTGGGTATCCCCTTTTTATAAAAGCGGGTGAAAACCATCAATTGTCTATAGCCCTGGTTATGAAACTATTTGAAGGCGAATTCTACGCTTCCTTGATGAATGGTTTTTATAAAGCAAGCGAAAGTTCCGGTTCCGAAATTATTTTTTCATATGTTGCACAACAAAATGATAATCTCGTTGATGATATTATTAACCTTAGTAAAAAACATGGCGGTATTTGTCTATTTCTTCCTTCAATGACTAATAAAGACTATCTCAAAATAAAAGAAGGAGTAGGTCAATATCCTATTTTATCCCTGTTACCATCAAAAAATCCAAAAATTGATACGGTTTGTTTTGATTCCTACCGTGGTGGTTATATGCTAGCAAAACATTTTGAAGAACAAGGCTATAAAAAATTTGGTTTTATATCTGGGCCATCCAATCGAGCGGATGCATTATTCCGTAAAAATGGATTTCTAAATCATATCAATGAAAATGACGATTTGGAATTAGTCTGGTCTTTTGAAGGAGATTTTAGCAGCTCTTTGGGAAAAGCAGCCTTTGCAGAATATAAAAATACCGGCCTGAAGGATATTGCTATTTTTGGTGGCAATGATTATTCCTGTTTTGGGTTTATGAAAGCCGCCATAGAAAGTGGCTACAAAATACCGGATGATTTTATAATTGCAGGCTATGACAATCTCTCCTTCTGTGAAACTTTCACTCCAGAACTAACATCTATTGTCACAGACTTTCATGAATTGGGGAAAAAATCAATTCGTATTATTGAAAATATGGTAGCCGACAACAGCGATAGTTATGGAAATATTTCTATGATCCCCGTGGGAATCAAGATTAGAAACAGCACCAATTCCAAAAACTAATCCTAAGTTTTCTTAAAGTGATTATTAAACCCAAACTTATCCCGGTTCTGGGTTTTTTTGTTATCTTATCTATTTTATACGGCAAGTCCGCAAACAATTCTGAATTGGATGGCTGGGATATAGTTTGGCAAGATGAATTTGGTGACTCTACCATTAATGCCGCGGACTGGGGATTTGATATAGGCACAGGTGCGCCTGTATTTGATGCCTACGGAATCAGTTCGCCTATATTTGTACCGGAGGGATTTCCCAAGGATAATTTTTCAGTGCGTTGGGAAGGGAAATTAAAAACCGAAGATTCATCTGAGTATACCTTCTACACCGTATCGGATGACGGTGTCAGGTTATATGTTGATGAACACCTGATTATTGATCAATGGAAGCCTCAACCGGCAACAGAGTCTGCCGGAAAAATAAAGCTCCAGGCAAACCAAGAATACTCCATCCGGGTTGAATATTTTGAAGAAGGCGGAGGTGAAGCAATGATTCTTGGATGGGAATGTGATTCTTTTCCAAAAAGCCTTATTCCAAGTAAAAACCTGGTAACAAGCACCGGGGAGCCGGGATTAAAAGGAACTTATTTCCCAAATAAATCTCTTGAAAAAACAAGCAGTAATACAATGATTACCAGGATAGACAAAGAACTGAATTGGGTGACTGGCGAAGGCTGGGGCAATAATGAACTCCAATACTATACAGACGTTCCTAACAACGTTAGAATTAAAAATGGCAAATTAATCATAGAGGCAAGGAAAGAATCATTCAGAGGATCCGAATACACTTCCGCTAGAATAAAAACGAAAAACAGTTGGAAGTATGGTCGTTTTGAAATAAGAGCCAAACTTCCACAAGGTCGGGGCACCTGGTGCGCGTTTTGGGCCCTACCTACCGATTGGACCTATGGTCCCTGGCCCTACAGCGGCGAGATTGACATATTAGAGCATGTAGGCTTTAATGAAGGAGACATTGTTGGCTCAGTGCATACTATCGCACACGCTGGGGATTTGTATGGGACGGATCAACAAGGTACAATTAAAATTCCGAACGCTTGCAAAGGATTTAATAAGTACATTTTAGAATGGAATGAGAATGAAATAAGCGTTTCGGTAAATAATAAAAGTTTTTTCAAATACTCGGGAGGGAATCAATCGTGGGAAAGATGGCCCTTTGATCAAAGATTTCACTTGTTGTTCAACATCGCGGTTGGTGGCTGGTGGGGAGGCGCTAAAGGCGTAGATAATGACGCCTTTCCCACTAAAATGGAAATTGATTATGTGAGAGTTTATACTCAGAAATAATTTTAAGATATAAAAATGATTTTAAAAAATTTATCCTATCTTATACTTATAAGTTTATTCATTCTTGTTGGATGCGAAAACAGGAACGAATTGAAAAAACGAGATGGACTTACAGTTTACCAGGAAGCCCAAATATCATGGGTGCGAAACTTTAATCCTCTAAGTCCTGCAGGTTCGGCAAGGTGGCCAACTTCCTCCGGGATATATGAACCATTATTTATTTACAATTCTATGACGGGCGAATACGTGCCCTGGCTCGCACTCGACTATACATGGGAAAATGGCAATAAAGTTTTGAAGATGCTAATTCGTAATGGTGTAAAATGGTCTGACGGAGAACCATTTTCCGCGGAGGACGTGGCTTTTACGTTTAACATCAAAAGAAAACACCGTGCTCTAGATACTCGAGACTACTGGGGATATCTAAAGGAAGTAGTTGCAGTGTCCGATACTATTGTAAAATTCGAGTTTAAACGAATTTACGTCCCTGGATTTGATGCTCTTGCCACACAATCAATTGTTGCAAAGCACATATGGAACAAAATAGACGACCCAGTGAAATATTCCAATCCAAACCCTGTTGGAACGGGACCTTTTACAGAAATTATTCGATTTGATAGTCAATTATGGGAACTAGGGAAAAACCCCAACTACTGGCAAAAAGGAAAGCCACAGATAAACAAACTCATTTTTCCAACCTACCCTAGCAATGAACAGGTTACACTCGCATTACTGAGCGGCAACCTGGATTGGGCAGGAGCCTTCATTCCTGCTGTTGATCGTGTCTTCGTATCAAAAGATACTGAACATCACAAGTATTGGTTTCCGCTAACGGGTCACACAACCTTTCTTCATACGAATACGAAGGATCCTATACTCAGTGACGTTAGAGTACGAAAAGCAATCAGTTACGCGATTGACCGCGAACTCGTGGTTAAGGTTGGAATGTATGACTATACTGAACCAGCACATGTGTCGGGAGTATCTGGTCCAATGTCTAAATGGCATTCGCCTTATTTAAATCAGAGAGAAAACTGGACTGTATATGACCCGGTAAAGGCAAATATGCTATTGAATGATGCCGGCTTCATTAAAGATAAATCAGGGCTGAGGTATACGCAGAATGGATTACCCCTGGAATTCGATATTATCATTGTATCAGGCTGGAGCGATTGGATCCGCTCCGCTCAAGTCGTAAGCCAAAATCTTAAAAATGTTGGAATAAAAGCAAAACTGAAAACCTACGATTTCGGAGCTTGGATAAGCCGTATGCAAAAGGGCGAATTTGAGTTAGCTATCGGTTGGGCCGAAAAGGGGACCACGCCTTATGCGCTTTATAGAGGTATGATGTCTTCCGAGTATTTGAAACCGATAGGCGAAACTGCCGACGTAAATTGGCACCGTTTTAGCCTGGCTTCTGCAGACTCACTTTTCAGAAAATACGAACAAACGTCTGACCAGAACGAAATAACAGAAATCATATACAAACTACAACATTTATTTATTGAGCATGCTCCTTCCCTGCCTCTATTTGCGGAAGCATCCTGGGCAGAATGCAATACTAAATATTTTACAAATTTCCCAAGCAAAGAAAACCCATATGCCACCTTATCACCAAACTATCCACCTGAGAACCTGCTGGTACTCGTGAATCTGAAGAGACGATGAATCATTCAGTAAATTATTTACTACGACGATTAGGATTTTATTTCGTAGCAGCATGGGCGGCATTAACGCTTAATTTTTTCATTCCAAGGCTGATGCCAGGTGATCCAGCAGCTATTATTTTTGCCCGGTTTCGAGGTAAGCTTAAACCTGAAGCTATGAATGCTCTTCGAGAAACCTTCGGATTAACCGATGAACCCTTGTTGGGGCAATATTGGTCTTACCTTAAAAGTATTTTACAGGGAGACTTGGGAATTTCAATTGCATATTTCCCCGAGCCAGTGACAAACATAATCTCCAGCGCCCTTCTTTGGACAATTTTTCTTGCTGGCTTTTCCCTAATTATTTCCTTTTCTTTAGGAACCCTATTGGGCACCATCATTGCCTGGAACAGAAGTGGTAAACTGGATTCTATCCTTCCGCCTGCTCTGGCATTTATAGGTGCATTCCCCTATTTCTGGTTGGCTATGGTAGCACTGTATATTTTTGGTTTTGAACTGAGTTGGTTTCCCCTTGGTCATGCTTACGGGAATGATGTAACGCCCGGGTTTAATATTCCTTTTATCTTGAGCGCACTTTATCATGCTATACTGCCGGCATCAACCATGATAATAGTAAGTCTTGGGGGCTGGATGCTCTCCATGCGAAATATTATGATCACCACCCTCGGTACAGATTACATTTCTTTTGCCCACGCAAAGGGACTTTCTTCCCGCCTAATTATGTTACGCTATGCCGCACGTAATGCAATCTTACCAAATTTCACAGGATTTGGAATGGCACTGGGATTTGTTCTTAGTGGTGCATTATTAACAGAAATTATTTTTTCTTACCCTGGACAAGGATATCTGTTGCTGCAAGCAGTACGGGCTCAGGATTTTCCACTCATGCAGGGATTGTTCATGACAATTACATTTGCAGTACTGGCTGCAAATTGGATAGTAGATATTCTCATTTTATTTTTTGATCCAAGGACAAGGAAATAAATATATAATGGACTATATCCACAACAGCATTTTTTCTCGCTGGATCACAGGTATCATCCAGAACCGCAAGGCAGTAACAGGGGTTTGTATCATTTTTCTTTTTATTTTTCTTGCAGTATTTGGTCCTTTCATTACTCAGGACCCCACAGCATTTCTGAGCACGCCACTTTCACCTCCTTCCTGGGAACACTGGCTAGGAACCAATGGTCAAGGCCAAGATGTACTTGCTCAGACAATTTCCGGAGCGCGGCAGACACTACTGGTTGGTTTCACCACTGGCATTATGGTTGTCCTGATTGGTGCCCTGATTGGCGGAATATCTGGGTATTATGGTGGCCGCATTGATGACATACTGTCCTTGCTTATCAATGTATTTCTAGTCATGCCGGGCCTGCCGCTGATGGTGATCCTTGCCAGTTGGCTCCCGCCAGGACCTGCGACATTAACGGGTGTATTGGTGCTTACCGGGTGGGCTTGGAATGCCCGTGTAATTCGTTCCCAGATGATGACGTTTCGAAGTCGTGATTTTGTATCAGCCGCAATCGTCAGTGGGGAACGTAACATCAGAATTATTGTCATAGAAATTATGCCACGTATGCTTTCTCTTCTTGCTTCTTCTTTCATTGGTGCGTCTATTTATGCTATTGGCGCCCAAGTGGGGTTGGAATTTTTGGGATTGGGCGATGTAAGCACGATTACCTGGGGAACCAACCTGTACTGGGCCAGTAACGACATGGCTCTGCTCACAGGATCCTGGTGGACCTTTGTACCTACCGGGCTAAGTATTGCCATTGTGAGTTTTGCTCTAACGTTGATCAATTTTGGCATTGATGAAGTAACCAATCCACGGTTGATCTCAGAACGGGTATGGCGTGAAAATATTCCAAGGGATAAGGCTGTCAACGGGATAACTCCAGTTGTGCAAGACAATGAATAATTCTGCCCTCTCCATCCGCAACCTTTCCGTGAGTTATATTACAGCTGGTGACCCTGTATACGCTGTACAGGATGTGTCTTTTGATATCCAGCAAGGAGAGATATTCGGGTTGGTGGGAGAGTCTGGGAGCGGAAAGAGTACTATGGTACAGGCCATATTGCGCACCTTGCCCCCTCCTGCCGTTATTACAGGTGGTAAAGTGATAATTGATAATAAAGATATTCTTTCTATCTCAAACACTGAAGTGTTACAATACCGCTGGAAACAGATTTCAATCGTAATGCAGAGCGCCTTGAATGCGCTAAACCCTGTGCTGACAATACGAGAACAGATCAAAGATGTTCTGGAAATTCATAGTGATCTAACTGGGAAAGATGTGGATAATCGCATACACGAATTATTATCCTTAATTGACATTGACGTTAGTCGTCTGGATAGCTATCCGCACCAGCTATCAGGTGGGATGAGACAAAGAGTCGTGATTGCTATCGCCCTGGCTCTAATGCCGCCACTCATTATTATGGATGAACCTACCACTGCCCTTGATGTTATTGTAGAACGTGAAATCCTTGCAAAAATTATTGAACTACGTAAAGAACTTGGTTTTACAATCCTTTTCATTACCCATGACCTGAATCTATTATTAGAGTTTGCGGACCGACTGGCAATCATGAGAAATGGTAAACTAATTGAATTGGGTCAAGCACAAAAAATCCGTGGGGGCGGTGAGCATTCCTATACTAAAAAATTAATTGGGGCACTTCCGTCTGCATCAGGAACTCGGAAAAAAGGGATACTCTCCAAACCAAAGAATCGAGATTTCGGCAGTAAACCTCTCCTGGAAGTACAGAATCTCAGCAAGAGTTTCCCCATTTCTGGATTTTTTCGGCCGAAACTGATCAAGGCTGTTAAAGATGTATCCTTCCAGATATTTCCTGGCGAAATCGTAGCTCTAGTTGGAGAATCTGGCAGTGGGAAAAGCACCATCGCAAAACTGATTACACTATTGCTCCGACCCACGGCAGGGAATATCCATCTTAAGAATGCCAGAATACGAGTATCAGAAGCACGGAGAGTGCCCCTGGAATATAGGAGACAGGTTCAGATGATATTTCAAGATCCATTTGGATCCCTCAATTCAGTACACACTGTTTATCATCACTTGGCCAGACCTCTTTTACGGCACCGGTTAATACAAAAAGATGTATTATTTGATCATATTGTCGATTTGTTGGAAAACGTGGATCTTTGTCCAGGGGCCATGTTTGCAGAAAAATTTCCTCATGAAATGTCTGGCGGAGAGCGTCAGAGGGTAGCAATAGCCAGAGCACTGAGCCTAGGACCTGACCTGATCGTGGCCGATGAGCCTACTTCTATGCTGGACGTATCTATACGTATGGAGATCCTAGAGATCCTGGCCCAGATGCGAATCAAAAAGAACTTGTCAATCATTTTTATAACCCATGATCTGGCATCCGCACGATATTTAGCAGACAGAATTATCGTCCTTCAACATGGTTCAATTGTTGAACAAGGCCTCGCTGAAGACCTGATCCAGTCACCCGAAAAAACGTATACAAAACAATTAGTAAAAGCAGCTTCACCAGGCTGGCTTAAGAGCTTGTCTTTCGATAATAATACGAAGGAAAAGGATGTTAATAATGTCTGAACAGAACGCATTCCCTGAAAATTTTATATGGGGGGCAGCCACTTCAAGCTATCAAATTGAAGGCGCTCCGGATGTGGGGGGAAAGGGACCATCCGTTTGGGACACCTTCAGTCATACTGCGGGAAATATAAAAAATAATGATAACGGTGATATTGCCTGCGACCATTATCACCTGTGGCCGCAGGACGTAACCTTAATGAAAGAAATGGGAATAAGCGCTTACCGCTTTTCAATCAGCTGGCCGAGAATATTTCCAACGGGTGTTGAGAAAATACCAAACCAATCTGGACTAGATTTTTACAGCAAATTGGTTGATGCGCTGCTTGAGAATGATATTATCCCTTTCATTACATTAAACCATTGGGATATTCCCCAGGGTCTGGAAGATGCGGGTGGCTGGCCTGAAAGGGATATTGTACATCAATTTGTAAAATACAGTTACCATGTTAGTAAACACCTGGGTGATAGAGTTAGAAATTGGATTACACATAATGAACCGTGGTGTATCAGCTATATAGGATATATTGGAGGGTATAAACCTCCTGGACTAAAAAATAACTGGGTAAAAAGTCTTGCTGCTGCACACCATTTATTACTTTCCCATGGAATGGCAATTCCAGAGATAAGGAATAATTCAAAACATTCTGAAATAGGTATAACCCTTAACCTAAATACTGTAATACCTGCATCAGATAGTTCATATGACCGGGAAGCATGCAAATTTTACGACGGTCAGTTTAATCGCTTATATCTTAATACACTCTGCAATAA
>SCKQ01000019.1 GCA_004124535.1 Fidelibacterota bacterium | reverse complement strand
AGTGCCTACAACAAAAACTGTTGGAGATTTCAGAGAACGTTCTTATCTATTTAATCATCTTAGTGGTTACAGAGAGTGGGTTATGAACTATTCAGGCATAGAACCGCTTGCAAACAAAAGCGAAAAGTGGTTTAAGAAAAAGCTGGATTATGAAGTACCCGAAAGATCACGAACTTTAATTTCTTCCAAAGAAAATTAATTATATGGCTCTTATTCCACAGGAAACTATAGATCAAATCCGGGACACTGCCGATATTCTGGATATAGTTTCAGATTATGTTGATCTGAAGCGACGTGGGCGCAACTTTTTTGGTCTCTGCCCATTTCATGTAGAAAAAACCCCATCCTTTAGCGTAGCGCCTGAGAAGCAGATTTTTCACTGTTTTGGGTGCGGTAGAGGAGGAAACGTAATCTCTTTTATCATGGAGTACGAAAAAATTGAATTCGTGGATGCGGTTCGGCAACTTGGGAAACGATACGGAGTTCAGATCAAGTCTGAGCAGGGCGACCGTTCTAATAAGTTATTTACTCATCTCTATGACATACATGAACTTGCAGTTGAACACTACCATACGATTCTTTACTCTGATGAAGGAGCTAAAGCTCTTGAATACCTTTCTGAGCGAGGTTTTTCCGAACAGACTATAAAAAAGTTTAGGTTGGGATGTTCCGGAGATGAATGGGATTCACTCCTGAAAAAAGTTAAGGGAGCTAACTTCCCAGCTGAAGTTTTAGATAAGAGTGGTCTTTTTGCTAAAAACAGCAAAGGACGCTTTGACCGTTTCCGAAATCGCATTCTCTTCCCCATTGTAAATCTTTCCGGGCGGACAGTAGCATTTGGCGGTCGGGATTTATCCGGAGAGAGCGACGCTAAGTATTTGAATTCCCCGGAAACGCCTATCTACAATAAAAGTAATATTCTCTTCGGTCTTGAAGCAACGAGAGACTTCATCCGAAAAGAACGATCCATAGTTATTCTGGAAGGTTACACTGATTTCCTCCAGTTATTCCAACAGGGCATTACTAACCTCGCGGCTACCAGCGGTACCGCCCTCACTGATGGACACGTTAACCAGATCCGCAGATTCGTTGATTCTGCACATCTGGCTTATGATGGTGATGATGCCGGGAGAAAAGCAGCCATTCGTGCCGGCTATACTCTCACTCGCGGAGGAGTGACACCTTCACTTGTTGAGCTACCTGATGAAGCCGATCCTGATAGCTGGATTCGTGAGATCGGTAAGGAAGCTTTCGAAAAGGCAATTTATGAAGGGACTGATGTTCTGGATTTCCACATTAAACATTCCGGTTATGACCTTAATAAACCAGCGGATAGATCCAATCTAGCTCAAGATATTGCCGTTGAGTTGGCGGGAATAAAAGACCCCATTATACAGCAGCATACCATTCGCAGAGTTTCTAATCTACTTACAGTAGAAGATAATGTTCTCATCAATATGATTAAACGCAGATCTCGAAGACAGCGGGATCAAACCAGCCAGAGTGATGTAAACTCCACTTACTTCTCCTCACCTGCAGATAAGGCTCAACTTGAACTGATCAGATTGCTGGCACTCGGTGACGAAACAATCCTCACACCTCTGAAAGAACATATATCTACAGATCGTTTCAAACACCCTATTTTAAGAAAACTGGCAGACCAACTTATGATAACTGAAAAAGAGAATTTTTCCCAACTTCTGGAAAAATTTGAAGAGGCAGAACATCGAAATCTTGCTTCTAAAATTCTCTTCGAAGCTGAAAATCACACAACAACATTTCAGGCTACAGTGGACTGTATAATCACCTTGGAGAAAGCTCCCCTGAAGGAGCAGATTTCCGAGCATCGCATTAAGCTACGCGAACTTGAACAAAAGGGGGACGATGCCTCCCATATACTAACAGAAGTCATCTCTCTTCAGTCTGAACTCAACTCGCTTAAAAACCGGCGGGATGAACTCCTAAACCTGGAACCGTGATCCGGATTACTGGACTTTCCATTCTGATCATCTGGTCATTTCTTCTGACCGAAACTCCGGCAAAACAAGATACCAAAAAAGAAGCAAAGACTGTAAAATATTTCGACACAAATCTTAAAAGGAAGGATATCCTCGGTAACGAAATCTCATCAAAAGATGCTCGGCGAAAGAATCATTTCAAGGTTACTTACGATGCTCAAGGTAAAGTAGTCTCCATTGAGTTTATACCTCCCCAAAAACAGCGAGGTAAAAAGATGGAGAAACGTGAACTTTTCCCAAAGCCGAGGCCGCCGTTCCGCTACTTTGAGAAGTGGGATCCACACTCCCGCACACTAGATGAGGAAGTCCCTGAATTCAAAGTCGGGTCTCGTCCTTTTTACCGGGCAACTTTTACAGATGATGAACATGTCAGAACCGTGGAACACTTCCGGAAACGAAACAGCCTCCTCTGGACATATCATATTGAATGGGACAAGCAGATGAAGGACTCGAAACTATCGGTTCTCTTTAATTCACACCTTCCGCTGACAGCCCTTGATCCTCACCTCTATCATCCATCTTTGAGCGAGATGAAGCCCGGCTGGATCGCGCAATTCAGACACAACAGACTGGGTCGTCCCCTCAACACCACAGTAAAAGATGACATAGGAAATATCTACTACTTCTACGATTTCATTTATCGCTTTGAAACAGTAGGAGATTCTCTTAATCCCATAAACTTTAAAATCACTACCTCTAAGTATTACCGGGCTGACAGTAGCTTTATGGGTAAACATGAGCTAACCTTTGCCATGGACAATTCTCTCCTGAAGAAAAGTTTCTTCGATGATCGGGGTAACATAACAGAAACCATCGAATATGACTTCGACCCGGAACTGAACGAGGTTACGATCCTCATCCGCGATCCAAAAGGAAAAATCATTCACCGGCAGGTGATGGCCAAGTAATTAATGGATAGAGTGTCACGCACCTCTAGGGTGCTTAGCACATACATACCAATAAAAAAAGCCCCTGGCCGAAGCCGGGGCTTTTTACTACAGTTGTAAAATGGATACTAGAAGCGAACTGCCAGGCCTGCGTTGAAGTATCTTGGTGCCCCAAGGAATACTTCTGCATTATCTGCGTCATGTGATGTTCCACCGTAGCTGTTGTATTGACTGTTATCTACAGCATCCTGCACATAAACATCATCCAAAACATTGAATACATGTGCAAATAATTGAATATTTGACCCTCCTTCACTTATAGGTAGATCATAGTAAATATGTATATCCATTTTGGAATATCCGGGTGCTTTCCAAACTTGCACTCTATCTGCATCAGCATCATCTCCGCTGTATTCACGAGCGGATGGACCCCAGTCTGAGTAGTTATTGTCATACATATTGTATAAGGCTTGTACTTTCAATCCGGGCATCGGAGTAAGCGTTATACCTAAAACATAGGCTGTTTGCGGCATATCACCTACCATTAATCCATCCAGTGCATAGTCGTAATTAGTTGTAGTTTGTCCTGTTACATTTCCAAGGCTATCGAACTGATCTTCTTGATAATTTCCGTTGGCATCTCCATCAAATTTCCAATCACCGATACTGATAGCAGCATCAAGACGCAGCATAGCCATTAACTGTGCGTTAACTTCAATCTCAATACCGCTATGTTTCTGGTTCACGCCTGTGAGGAAGATGACATCTGTGTCACCACTGGAACCCTGACCGGAAGACACTGCTTTTGTAAGGTTACGATCAATCCAGTCGGTCATGTAATAATTAGCCTTGACAGCTATGTTGCCCGCATGGTAATTCACACCAGCTTCAATGCTCTGGAAACTTTCGTTCGCAGGGTCTGATGCAACTGTACCATCAAAATAAATGACGTTATCCATGATGGGCGGTTTCTCGCTTATACCAAAGTTGGCCCATACGCTTATGTCATCACTGACATCAAACATGGCGCCACCTTTGAATTGCGTCGCTGAAATTGGGTCAGCTTCGATTAATAAATCTGCAACTGTGAAGTGATCCTGGTAGGTGTAGGTAATGGATGACATGCCAAACATTCCGTAAGCGGATATTGGGCCACTGGCATAGTTGGCTTGTCCAAAAAAGCCTAACCAGTCAACAGTGGTTTCGTTATGATAAGCAATGATGTCTCCGAGACCTACTTTTTTCCCGGCTGAAAAATTATCATCGGCAAAATCCATGTAATAATCACCGCCCATAAGATCACGCACTTCACGGGCGTGTTCAATACCGGCTGAACGATAGTCTAAACCAACCTGTAGACCGAGTGCATCACTCATATCGAAGTTAAGCTTGGAAATAAGCCCGATTGTGCTTTGGCGGTTAATACTGTTTCTTAAGATACCTACTGACTGATTATTGCCGCTTCCATGTGTGCGTACAAGAGCAGATTTATCTACATAAACAGTATCTTCATCACCGGAATTATAAGCAATGAGTGTATTCCAGTCTCTGACCCACGGCCCACGGCCATAGTAGAACTTGTAATCATCATCACCCAGGTTACCGTCAGCATCCATAGTTGGAATCTTTCCATATGTACCGGTACCACCACCGGAACCACCTGACCAGTAAAAAATAGATGAGAGTCTCATATTATCGCTAATGGTTAAGAAATGGTTCAGATTTACAAGAGGTTTATGAAAGAAATTTTCTCTTTCATTCAGGTAGTCGGGATCATGACGTTCTACCGTACGAGCACCATACATGTACCAGTACTGTTTACCTGTATATGATGAACTGACCGGCGCCCAGTTCTGGTTAAACAGACGACCGAATTCAACTCCGCCAGCTGAACCGCTGTCGCGAAATTGTCCATCATCACCAACAGCAGTTGCATCGTATCCATCAATTGATTTAGCAAATTCTGAGTCATAGGCGCCCAGGTTTTGTTTATACAGGTTCTGGCCGTGGCGTTGAGGGGCACCAATTGCATAGAGCTCAAGACGATTTGCATCGTTCATCTGGTAACTGGCACCAAAGTAATAGGCCCAGGCATCGGTCCATGTTTTATCAATAACACCATCACCAACTTTACGAACGATGGTTGCACTAAAAGCCATATTATCATTGATCAGACCGGTATTGTAGTTAAAGGTACCTTTTAGAAAACCGCCGGCACCAACTTCGGTTTTGAATCTTCCACCGCGGGAAAAAGCTGTTGGATCGGTAATGATATTCATGGTTCCGCCAATGGAAGGAGTCGCCAGGTTGACAGCACTTAAACCACGCTGCATCTGGATGGAAGATGTGGCATCGCCAACACCGTCCCAGTTGGACCAGTAGACCCAGCCGTTTTCCATATCATTTTGCGGTACACCATTGATCATTACAGCAACATTGCGCTGGTTAAAACCGCGAACATTGATACGTGCATCCCCGGCTCCGCCACCCTGTTGGGTTGCATAGACACTGGGGGTTGTATTCAAGCTCATGGGAATATCCTGTGAACCTAAGCGGAATTCCATATCTGCTTTTGTTACGGTTGTATAAGCAACAGGAGTTGATTCATCAGCACGTGAAGCCAAAACCTCTAGTGCTGACATTTTCAGCACAGCAGTAGATAAAGAAAAATTTACCACAGCAGTGCCTGCACCAACGGTTACTGATTCACTAGAAGATTTGTAACCGATTACTGATGCAGTAACAGTATGTGACCCAGCGGGTACATTCTTGATCAGGTACGAACCGCTGGCATCAGCGGCTGCGCCTAAATTTGTGCCTTCAACAACAACATTTGCCCCAGCCAATGCTGCGCCACTACTGGCATCATTGACCATACCAGCTAGAGTACCTGTCTGTGCATGCACAGCTAACGGTAGACTTAAAACAAGTGTTAATAGAATAAGCCGATTTTTCATTTATGACTCCTTAATTATGAATTATGGTTTTATTATTTTATTAATGCGATTATTTAGATAGAAGAATATCAAACTGTAACAACGTATTTGCTTGTGCAAAATTTCACAATAACTGTCTAGATGCGCAAGTAATAATAACAATGTTAATTTAACCATATTGTCAACGAATTATTACGG
Organism: Fidelibacterota bacterium; assembly: GCA_004124535.1. The sequence goes on along the minus strand of SCKQ01000019.1, from coordinate 31,743 downwards.
AAAAATTTCTTAGATCGGCGTGATACATCTAGCCGAATTATTTTTTGGTGAATTCACCAAAGTAGAAACGGGATACACAGCCAGTTCATCCTGGTAGGGAAGGATATGATCCATCGCAACTGCCGGGGTATGATCGCGTGTATTTACCCAGATATCTATCGCTGGGTGGGGTAATATCACGGGCATACGGTTATGGATATGGGCAAATTCTGGTTTGGGAGTAGTGGTAATTACTGTATATGTTTTCATCAATTCACCATTGGCAGATCGCCATTCGTCCCACAACCCGGCCATGGGCAATATTTTTTTCTCAGGGTCGTGAAAATAATGGGGTGTTTTGATAGTGCCTATATTCTGCCATTCGAAATAGCCATCTGTGATTACTATACATCGTTTGCTGCTCACAAGATTTTTAAAGGATGGTTTTTCTAATAACGTTTCTCCACGGGCGTTGATCATCTTTGTGCCGATAGATTTATCTTTTGCCCAAGAAGGTATCAGCCCCCAGCGCATATGCTCTATCTTACGATTGTTATTATAGACTAATACTGGTGAATTTTGCGTCGGCGCAATATTATAACTGGGACTGTATTCATCTTTCTGTTCCCATTCATCAATAAGCAGTTCCTCAATTATTGACTGGACGTCCTTGGTAAGTGTCTTTCTACCACACATGGGTTTAGTTTGATTGTACTAACAATTAATGATACAGAAACCCAGGGTTCTCAAATCTCTTCTCCAAACAGTTTTTCAACATCTATAGTTCTATCTTCATTGTAGAATATCCATTTTCCGAATCGTTTTCCTTCCACATAGTCACCTTCAATCTGTTTCCAGCCTTTTTCGTACCATTGTGTACTCTTGCCGTGGCGCACACCATTTTTAAATGCCTCCTGTTTGAATTTTTTTCCGCTATCGTAATACCAATTATATATGCCATGAAGTTTACCATTTCTGAACTGTCCCTCCGCATAGCGGAGGCCTTGTTTATTCCAGTAAGTCCATTTTCCATTCCACAACCCATTTCTATAGGTGCCTTCTTTTTGTTTTTGACCATTTTTATACCAGTAGGTTCGCTTTGTAATTATAATTTTATTATTTGATTCTTTAACAATGGTAATGATTTTAGGCATACCATTATCATGGGTCTCTTCAACAAATTCACGAGTTTGAGGAAAAATAAGAGTTGAAAGGAATATTAGTAGAACAGGGACTTGTTTCATGTTCAAGCTTTGGTTCACGGGTCCTTAATTTACGTGTAAATTAAAAACTTCACCAAAGAACGAAAAACCCTTGAATTGTTAATACCGTTTCTTCTGGCAGCTGGGACAAAAATGGGTACCGCGGCCGGCCACCCGTTTCTTTTTTATTTCTGTTGCACAGATCGCACATGGTTGTCCGTCTTTCCCAAAGACATGTAACTGACTTGAAAATTTTCCTGACTTTCCATTGAGATAACTAAAATTGACCACGGTTGTGCCACGGGCAGTTATGGATAATTCTAAAGTGTTTCTGATCGAATCCCGTAGAGTACTAATATTTTTTTTCGGTATTTTGTTGGACTTTGTTTCCGGGTGTATACCGCTCTGCCACAAACATTCATCTACATATATATTACCCAGTCCGGCGATGAGACGCTGATCCAGCAATAAAGCTTTTATCATTCGCTTTTTACAGTGCAGGTTCTCTATTAGCCAAGCAGCGGTGAAAGCATCACCAAGCGGTTCAATACCAAGTTTTTCATCCAGAAAATCCTGTGATGGGTAATAATAAAACCGGCCGAATTTTCTTGTATCTTCGAAAACTAACTGTTGCCCATTATCCAATCTTATAATGGCCGAGATATGCTTTTCATCAGTTTTACCATTTGAAAAATACAGTTTGCCAGTCATCCGTAAATGAATTGCCAATATTTCTTCTGCAAAGCTTATAACAATAAATTTTGCCCTACGGTGGACGTTGGTAATATTTCTTTGAACTATATTATTTATAAAATCTTGTTTTGAAAAGTTGAACAATACTTTGGGCCAGCGCACATCAATATTTGTGAATTTCTGCCCTACGAGTTGATCTCGAATGGATAAAACTACTGTTTCAACTTCGGGGAGTTCAGGCACGGTTTAATTGAACCAGTAAGATATTTTGGCTACCAGTGCGTTGTCCTTGGTCCGGAAATTATCCGGGGAAGAATTATTAGTATAAACAATAAATAGATCGGATACCGGCGCAAAACGCCACTGGAAGCGCAAATTCACATTAACGTTGTCAGCCTGATCGTTGTATTGAACAAAAGTAGTGAAGAATAATTTGTTCGTAAAGGTTAGATCCAGCCGCGGACCAATCAAAAGAAAGGCCACATCTTCAAACGGATCGGGCAGATCAATCTTATCATAGGTCGTGGATATGGATAGGTTTACATAAGGTTGTACCCGATAATTAATTGTACCATTAAGAGATAACTTATTTCCATTATAATAACCCCCGTACCGAATATTGGAATTAAAATTGAGTGTTTTTCGGCTATCAGATTCATAGTTCAGCGAAAATTCATTCCAGTTGTATGCGCTACCGGGGGCAAGTGTATCACCGCCTGAATTTGTTGGGTCAAAAGGTTCGAGTAATTTTACATAACCCCGTTCCAAATCTGCAGAAAACTTTCTTCGGTCCAGCCAGTTGATCATGTATTTTAACTCAAATTCTCGATCTGTTGTATTGAAGTTCTCATCCAAAACATTATAAAATTTGAATGCTGGTCCATGGTTAAGAATATTTCCCTCTTCGGGGTAAAATTTAAATTCTAGATCTGAACCAAAGCGGTGGAAACCGATCCGTTTTACAAAACCTACATCGGCCTGGAAATCTGAGCCAACAAAAGAATAGCCCATATGGGCCGATACTGTGCCGGTATTATATTTGATTGAAGTCGCTGCTGCAAACGCGTTATCTCCAGCATTCTTGTATATTGCCTGGTGAAAAAATGCTTTCCCCGTCCAAAGGTTATCCACACTGGCCAGGTTAAAATCAATACCGCCTACCTGATTATACGAATTTCCAGTGGTATCTGAATTATCTTGCAGGTCGGATTCCTTATTTACCAGGAATACGCTTAAACTAGAACGCGTTAGTATCTTCCGCTGTAGTGTAGCCACAGTAAAATTACTGGCGGGGGTTTCTCCATTCGCATCGGTTTGCATACTCATGATCCCCAGGCGGTAATTCGACCCCAGCTTACCACTTAGGCGTGCACCGCCTATAACCGGACTGGCCAGTCCAATCCGCCGGGAAAAGAATGGCCTTATATTTTTGCTGCCCAGGCTGGCGAAAAGATCACTATTCTCCAGAAAAAACTGCCGCTTTTCTGGAAAGAATAATTCAAAGCGATCCAGATTTGTTCTCTGCCGATCTACCTCTACCTGCGAAAAATCTGGGTTAATGGTTAGGTCCAGATTCAGTGAAGTGGATAATGTTACCTTCGCATCCAAGCCGGCAGCAGCATCGCTATTCGCTGGATCGCCTGCTTCAATATCTTCTGACCCTTGGCCGGAAAGAAAAGGAATTATTGAAAATCGGGTTCCCAGTTCCGGAGGTGGTTTAGCCCACTGCAGTGTACCAGTGAAGGCCAGGGTAGAGGATTTGAATTGTCGCGGTACAGGTGCCCAGGCAGACTTTTCATTTTGGAGCAATGAAAAACGACTGAAATTAATGCCCCATTCCTTGACTCCATCCTGGTAACGAATACTACGAAATGGAATTGCAAATTCTGCAACCCAGTGATCATCATGTTCTTTTACAGCGGAATACCATTTGCAGTCCCAGTCCAGCGAAACGTCGCCGCCATCTGCCTGTATGCCATCCCATTGCGCTCCGGCGGCAGAGACCCCAAATGCAAAGCCGTTGGTCTGATCATTGTAGGTGTCCATGAAAATGATGAAGTTATCATTTTTTGGAAAACTGAAATCTCGCCGCAGCGATTCTACGGGACGTTTGCCAAGGACTGTATCGTAACAGATAATTATTGCATAAAGGTAATCTTCGTTGTAAGTCAGCTGTACTTCTGTCCTCGCAGTGGCCAGGCCAGTGTCAATGGGTGTTATTCTGAAAAAGTCTTTGGCTGTAGCAGCGTTTTCCCAAACTGCTTCATTACGTTCACCATCAATTACGATTTCTTCATCTGTTGCGGCAATATCAATCCGGAAAGTGGCGCGGTTAACAGGTTCCGACTGGGCTTGCAACAAAGAAAATCCTATTAATATATACAATCTTTTCATCAGACATTTATTTCGTTAGCAATTTTTTCTCAAACCAAAATTTAATTAAAAACATGTATACTGAAAGAATAAAATGCAAGATTTTATTGCTAATGTTGTTCAAAATGTCTGCAGCCAATATATTGTGATCATGATAATCGTAGTTATGGGTGTATCGGGGTCCGGAAAAACCACAGTAGGCAGGGCATTGGCATCCGCGTTGGCAATCCCTTTTTATGATGCGGATGATTTTCACCCGCAAGCAAATATTGAGAAAATGAAGCAGGGGATTTCGCTGCAGGACGTAGACCGAGAATCCTGGCTGGACACATTGACTAATAATCTGGCAAAATGGGAAACGGCCGCAGGTGCTGTGCTGGCCTGTTCTGCGCTGAAAGAAACGTACAGAACAGTTCTTCAATCAGGCATAGAAAATGATGTTGCCTGGGTATATCTTTACGGTCGCTCAAAACTAATCAAAGAACGGATGGCTGGAAGAAAGGAACATTATTTCAAACCAGATTTAGTAGATTCACAATTCACGGATCTGGAACCCCCACAATACGGCTGGCATTTTAACATTTCATCATCATCAGATTATATTGTGAAGAGTATTTTAGATAAGTTGAGGCATACAGACTAATTATGGATTATCAACTACTAGCGGCTGTTCTTATCAGTATCGCTTTACTGCTGTTATTGATTCTGCGATTCAAAATACAGGCGTTTTTGGCACTGCTGATTGCCAGTATGGTCGCAGGTATCTTGGCCGGAATGCCCCCTACCACAATAATTGACAGTATGAAAAAGGGCATGGGTGATACTCTTGGATTTGTAGCGACTGTTGTAGGCCTTGGTGCTTTATTCGGCGCGTTGCTGGAGCGCTCCGGCGGTGCCCGCTCCCTGGCGGATTATATGCTGCAAAAATTGAGTTTGGAAAGGGCACCATGGGCAATGGTTGGAACAGGACTTATCGTTTCTATTCCTGTGTTTTTTGATGTGGCCTTCATTATCCTGGTCCCGATCATTTATGCCCTGCAGAGACAAACTGGCAAATCATTGTTATTTTTTGGCATGCCTTTACTGGCTGGACTGGCTGTTGCCCACGGGTTCATCCCGCCAACACCGGGACCTGTTGCCGTGGCGCACATACTGGGTGCGGATCTAGGTTATGTAATTCTCTTCGGCCTTGTGATTGGTATACCTACCGCTGTGATCAGCGGGCCGATTTTTGGCTCATACGTAAGTAATAAAATCGAGGTGGCCATACCTGATTATATGGAAGAGACAACGGAGGATAAAAAGAGCCATGTTGCTCCTGGGATGATCATAACAATTATCTTTATTCCCATATTGCTTATGGTCATCAACACTGCAGTAAAGCATATTCCGCAAACAGCCTGGTCGATCCCATCTGCCTTCACTGTTTGGCTTGGACTAATCGGGCATCCATTTACAGCCTTGATCATCGCAAATTTACTGGCCTGGTATTTTTTGGGTCTTCGCCAAGGCATGACCAGGGATGACATTCAGGAAATGTGGAGCAAGTCCCTGGCTCCGGCCGGTTTGATTATTCTATTAACTGGCGCGGGCGGAATGTTCAAGCAAATTCTGATCGATACCGGTGCCGGCGCCATGCTGGCCCGGACCATGCTGGGCGATACGACTACACCAATAATGTTTGCCTTTATATGCAGCGCATTGGTGCGCGTGATCCAGGGTTCAGCCACAGTCGCTATGATCACCAGTGCGGGCTTAACGGCACCATTATTGCTATCCTTTGGTGGGGCAGAAGTTTACAAGGCTTTAGTTGTCATTGCCATTGCTTCCGGTGCTACAATGATGTCCCATGTGAACGACAGCGGTTTCTGGCTGGTGAATCGTTATTTTGGTCTTACCGAACGGCAGACCTTGCAATCATGGACAATACTTACAGTGATCCTGGGCCTAACCGGATTCTTGATAGCCTTGATCTTGAGTATGGTAATATAATCAGAGAATCACTTTGAAATCAAATTTCTGGGTAATGACCTCGCCGGCACTTTTTACCTGTACCCAAATGGCGTAGTTGCCAGGCATCCCCAGTTTTATTGCCGGGAAATTCACCTCGCCATTCGGTGATGTATTGCTATTGAAATAATTCCCTGTTGAATCATCCGCAAAACCGAAAAAACATATATCTTCCTGATCAAGTACGCCCTGGGTATAATTTTCCTGAAACATTTCCTGTGAGGCCATGCTGATCGTGCCAACGGGGTGCAGGTGGACAAAAACACTCCTGTCATTTTTTAAAAGTGCTGCGTGGCCGCCCATACTTATATAGGGTTCTAACACTGCCGGTGTCCCGTTATTACTCACTTTAAACTGCAGCGCAATATCATCCCCGGCATTGTATGCAGGCTGTTTTCCTTTCCATGTAATCCTGTCCTCATTCGTATTCAGCATCCATGAATCATCTGGATCTCTTTCAACGGTAAGAATAGTGGGGTCATAGATGGTATTTTCAGTATTATAGGTAAATGTATTGGTCATGGTGTGGGAGAAGCCAGTCTCGTGGGTAAGGTCCATGTAAAGGTGATATGTACCATTCTCAAAAGGCGGCATTTTTGCAATGAAAACATTTCTGTCATCTGTTCTGGTTGGGTGAATATGTGCCAGCTGTTCATATGTATCACTAATGATATACATGTGCATGATTTTTCCATGATCGGGAATAAGGTCTGCTATTCTGCCCTGAACCCACAATTCGTCTACTATCTCAATACTAATATGATCCGCTTGACCATTATTCAATATATTCACCTTATTCTCAAGGGACTGGAATATATTTTGTTGGTAGGCCAGATCAATTTTATCCCACCAGTTTTTCCCACCGTAAATGATCGCTGAGAAAAACAATAGTGTTATAGCCGTAACAATGTAGGATCGTTTTCTTTTTGTTTGGCCTGGTTCTGTGCCGGGTGGTTCAGTGCTGTCCTTATAGCCGACCCTGATGATGTTAATACCGCCAAAGAATAATACACCGAGCAAAACCCACAGAATGGATGATGTGGCCTGGTTCATTACGGCCACTTTTGTGGCAATAGAATTGACTGGAATAGAGACCCGCTCAACACGCTGACCTTGATATATTTTCATATCAAGGTTATATGATCCAAAATCCATTAGCCATAGTTGAGCGGAAAAGAGATTGTTTTCTCCCTGGACAGGTTCGGCAACATCAGCCGGCGGCGATTTGCTTTTTCTGTCTTTATCCTGTTTTTGCGGCTGGACTGTTACCTTGTTAACACCATCTGCAAAGACCCTTACTGAAATATCTGCCAAGCCAGGAACTACACCAGGCAACTGAACGAATACTCGCAGGGGGATATCACCAGCCTTGCCTTCATAAACAACATTGTTATGCCCAATATCGGCATTGAGGAAACAAGAAAGAATTATGGCACATAGAATGAACTTATTTAGGGTGCAGGTCATCGCTTGACCTGCCTGATCCAGGTACCGAAGAAGCTGCCCAAGTAGGAGAAGATGATGGTAAAAATAGTAAGCAGCCCAAAATTCCCCAGCGTCATTTTTTTCAATTCAGATTTTTGTCCATAGGGTGTCCATTCCTGAAACCAGAACTCGTAACTACGTTCACCCATCCTGACCCAGTAAGGAATATTGTTATCAGCGGCAAAAAACCAGTTTCTGGCGTTTTCGCTTAGCAGAAATTCAGCGAAGTGCCACTGCACCAAAAAGAAAGTGATGCAAAAACAAACACCAATCATTGCTGCTTTCAATATTCTGTTACTTATTGTGATCTTGTGATGCAGTAAATCAACTGCAAGTGCAGGAATAACTAACAGCACGGGAAAGTAAGGGGCCACATAATGGTCTACATCTCTATAAATAGGGCCCAGTAGCGGTTCAGCTTCAAATAGCGGTAAGATCCAGATGATTAGCAGACGATGCAGGATAAACAGTGCCGCAATGATTGTTGCTGCATATTTATGGTCAGCTGCATTGCGAAAAGAAACGATTAGAAAAGAATAGATTGTTAATGATATCAGATAAAATTCATACGTGTGCTGTTTATTGGCAAAACTGTATTCTGTGAGAATAATTGCAAACTGGACCACGATCAAGCTGGCAGAATACATGAATAATAGTTCCAGAAAATATTTCTGATTACCCTTGGCCAGGTTTTTTTCCGCGATAAGTAGGAGCAGAGTTCCCAGTAGAATGGCAAAGAAACCTGCAGCTAGTACCAGGTGGGGCGGACTAATAATTTGCACGTCAAGACCGTAAGCGTTATGCCACCAGTCATCGAATGGGGCCGAGGTTAGCATGGCAATGGTTCCCCAGATGCAGACCCAGCAGGCAAATGGTGCCTTGAAGCCCCAGAATGTCACGTACCGGTTATACAGATTAACATCTATGAAAGTTTGTCGCAATGCCATGTAGGCACAGGTTACACCGCAAATAATACCGCCCAGATATACAACAATATGGGGTGGGGATAATAATTTATCCCGCCCAATGGTCTCGTGCCAGGAGATGTCCCATTCTATACCTACTACTACAGCTGTGGAAGCGATCAGGAAAAGATAAATATATTCCGGTATACTCTTTGCCAATTCAGTTATGTTATTGGATAATGTTTTTTCCATAAGCTTAATTTAATTCAATCGTCATCTGCATTATAAAACAAAATGCCCCGCAAATGAGGTTGAATAAGAGTCAGTGGTTGAGTGATCGAATTAATGTTGCAAAGTTGATTACTAAACCTAGGTCAATTACATTGTTATTTAGGTCGTCTTTTAAAGCAAACACCTTTCCAGTAGACAATCGCACGCCAATGTAGTGGTTAAAATTATATGTCAATCCGACCACAGATTGTGCAATGGTCCCTTGTCCTATGGCTAAATGTCCACCACCACCAGCACCAATTAACATTTCTGCATTAACTTTTAATTGATCATTAAGTATCGCCTTACTTTGTATACCAATACCTACCAATCCAGCGGCATATCCTCCTACGTAATTACCGGAATATGCGGAATGAGCTTGACCTGTAAGAAAAATATAATTGTTCAGCAATTTATCAAATTTAAAACAAATGAGATGCACATTATCATTAGCAATGTTATGAGTGCGTTTGGGGTGTCTATAAACTTGGTTAGTTATTCTAATAGCCCAAGAATAGAAGGTGTAAATACCATCAGTATTCTTACTTTTTTTTGTGGGTACAATACTGGCTGTTTCTATTGAATAAAGAAGTTTGGATGTCAGGCTGATTGCTTTGAGATTTCCTTTAGGTGAATTCAGATATCCACCATCAATTTGCATAGCAATATTTGGAGTAAAGTTCAATTTTAAACCAATATTTGTTTCCAACAAAAATCCGCCCCCTGTTTCCACGTGACCGCCGCCCCCAGAACCTGCAGTGATTTTTCCTGATAAAGATAAGTATTGGGCAATTAAAGGGTAGTTGTAACCAATACCAGCTAAAAAATCCATATAACCGTGTGGATTACCTTTAAAAGCACCGGAAGTTTTCAGCAAGATATAAGTATTTTTTGTCAGGAAGCGACCAAGTTCAAATCCTGTAAGCCAAATAGTATCATCTTGAACTTGTCCTGAGGTATTTTTTGTCGCCAACTTTTGAAAATAATTTTTTACATCGATACCCATATAGACGTGTTTAAATACAATATTACTTGAACCTGATATATGCTTTAACATATTTAAGTCATTTATAGTCTTTCCAATGAAATTTGGATTGGTATAATAAAATTGAGTTGGGATAGTAATGGAAAGACTAACTTGCTTACCTTGGATTTTGCTGTCAGGAAAACTAACATAACTGTAGTTGGCACCTACTTTGAATCGTTCAAAGTCATAAGAGATACCAATGTGGCTCCGCATCATAGAGCCATTACCAGTCCCCACTTTTCCTCCTCCTCCTCCAACAAATAAACCAGAGTGAATCCAAAGTTTTGAGATTAGACGACAATATATATCTCCTTCAATTCCTAAAACAAATAAACCACCTTGGTTGCCCCTTATTGCACTGTAACCAACGATACCACCATTAAAAAATGGACTTACTTTGGCAAGATAATAAAATCCCAATAGCCCCATGGATCCGTCCTTATCTGGCATTTTAATCGAATCAAAGCTTAAACGCCATAGCGTAGATAAATCATTCAATTGAAATGATTTATCTACGCTATTGTAATTATTAACCGAATCTTGAAGAAATGGTATATACTCTTGACGATTATTTTCACCATCAATCTGTACATTTGCATTGATAAGATTTGGCACAATAAGATATAGGATGAAAAATGATATTAATAATTTTTTATCCATTATATATCGCCATACTTTAATTTCTTACTCATTTTACTTTAATTGATATTCAATGATACAACTGGATAGAAAGAAAATTCAACAAGAACTATTATGGTTTATTGTGATGTCAAGCCTTTCCCAAAGTGCTTGAGGATTAGGTTGAGTTTTTCGATTTGGCTTGAAAAGTGGCGTTACCTCCACTAACGTTACCTCCAAACGCATATATTTGACATAGAGGTACAAGTAGGGCTGACTAAATTAAAAGGTTGGAAATAGAGGAAACCACCGATATTAAATCGAGGGCTTTAGACGAGTGGGCACTGGCAGGCTCGAACTGCCGACCTCTGCCGTGTGAAGACAGCGCTCTGACCAACTGAGCTAAGCGCCCGGATTTGTTTGCATTATTTCAAAAAAGACACGGAAATTTACGTGCCAAAAAACGGCTAATCAATTTGTATGAAAGCGCCTGAAAACAATAAAAATATCCAGGACTTTGAAGTAGTCAATGACCTACTACTTGTGAATTTTTCAGATGGCAGTGAAGCCATCGTTCCGCTGCAGCGATTGCGGGATGAATGCCCCTGCGCCAGCTGTGCCGGTGAAACGGATGCCCTGGGCAAAATTTACCGATCGACACCCCAGCCAAAATCAACCGCCAGCTATCAAGTTAGGCAAATCATGATGGTAGGCTATTATGGTCTGAAACCAATCTGGGGGGATAATCACAGTACGGGGATTTATTCTGCTGATCTGCTGGAAAAGCTTTCTAAAGACTGATCAATAGCCCATGGCGTGGATCTGTTCCAGGATCTGCCCCACTAAAACTTCTGGATCTTCCGTGCTGGAGTCGATCACAATTTCCGCATTTTCCGGTTCTTCGTAAGGATCATCAATACCGGTGAATTGTTTGATCAGCCCCTGGCGTGCCTTGGCATAGAGACCTTTTAAGTCCCTCCGTTCGCAGACCTCCAGCGGTGTATTCACAAATATTTCTATATAGCCACCTAACGGTGCGATCATCTCCCGGTTAAAACGCCTATCCGAACGGTAAGGGGCGATTGGCGCACAAATGGCGATGCCGCCGTTTTTGGTGATTTCGCTGGCCACAAAGCCGATCCGCCGGATGTTCAAAGAGCGGTGTTCCTGAGAAAAGCCAAGTTCACTGGAGAGATGCGTACGCACAATGTCTCCGTCCAGCAGTGTCGCCGGCCGGCGACCGTCCTCCAGTAATTTGACCAATAGTCCATTGGCCAGGGTCGATTTACCCGATCCGGATAACCCGGTAAAGAAAATAGTGAAGCCTCTTTTGGACATGGCCGGACGCTGCTTACGCAGTTCTTCTACTACACCCGGGTAGGAAAACCATTCAGGTATCTCACCGCCTTTGTCCAGCAGTTCACGCAATTCTGTGCCGGACACATTCAATGTTTCAGCACCTTCAGGTACTTCATCTGTTTTCATGTATGATCCCGTGTCCTTTACATAAACCATCAGCTTAAAGGGCACTATCTTTATACCCAGTTCTTCCTCATGTTGTTGCAGCAGCTCCTGTGCATCGTAGGGACCGTAGAAAGGGTTTCCATTGCTGTCCTTACCTGGGCTGGCATGATCACGCCCAATAATAAAATGGTTACAGCCGTAATTCTTGCGGATAATAGCGTGCCATAGCGCCTCTCTTGGTCCTGCCATGCGCATGGCCAAAGGAAGCAGGCTCAATGCGGCAGTGTTATCTGCATATTTTTCCATGATATTCTGGTAACAGCGTACCCGAGTGTAATGGTTCACATCGCCGGGCTTGGTGAGACCCACTACTGGATGGATTAGCAAATTGGTATTTGCTTCTGCGGAAGCTCTGCGGGTCAGTTCTACATGGGCGCGGTGCATGGGGTTGCGGGTCTGGAAAGCAACAATATTTGTCCAGCCCAATCGGTCAAATTCTTCCCGTAGTTGGGCCGGTGTGTGCCTCAGGTCCTGGTAATCATAATGCTTGGGAGCATGCACACCTTCAACTGACCCGCCTATGTAAATGGGGTTACTTTCATGCAGTAGATAGTTCACACCAGGATGGGCCTCATCCGTTGTGCCGTAAACTTGTTCCGCTTCTTTTTTCCGGTCCGGTTTCCAGACATCACCAATAGTTAATGCTGCCAAGGCAAACCCCTCTTTGTCGCGCAGAACCAGTTTATCTCCCTCTGCTAATTTTTCAGCAGCATCTTCCGTGACATCTAGGGTAATAGGAATAGGCCAGAGGTCATTATTTTGCAGGCGCATGCCTGTACAAACGGCATCATAATCTTCCTGATTCAGGAAACCGATCAATGGCGAAAAACCGCCGTTCATGATCATTTCAAGGTCGCAGGTTTGACGGTCGTTCAGCGTCCAGGACTGTAAATGAACAAAATCCTGCTTTAGTTCGCTGATGCGTTCTTCTGTGACCATCCGATCACATAATTGACCGCCGTGTGGTTCTATGCGTGAGTTAGACAAAGATATACCTTCTTAAAATGTACGTTTTATAACAGATAATACGAATGATTGATCCTGAAAATCGGTGGCCAAGTTAATCTTCTTTTTACTTTTATTGAATATGATTATAATTGCGGAGATAAGCGGTATAAAATGAAATGTAAGCGTATACTACTGGTTGGAATGGCGGCGGGGATATTTTTCTCTTGCATTGACGATAATGATACTGATCAGGAATTCACTAAGGCCTATGTTATACCGCAGGGTTCTGATAAGATAGCGGTGATCGATGTTGATCATGCCGAATTAGTAGCAGAAATTGATGTGAACTTTATTAATACTGGTGATCGACCACATTATGTTGTGATCGATGAAATTCATCGTACCTGGTATGTAACGCTTATTTCTTATGGCTATGTGTGTAAATTTGATTTGGATACGGATGAATTACTAGATTCAGTATTTGTCGGTAGCCAACCGGCGCTGATGGATATCAATCGGGAAAGCCAGATCCTTTATGTATCTCGCTTTATGCCCATGCCCAGCATGGGTATGGAAGGTACTGAATCCCAATTGGTCCATAAGATCAATGCAGCAACTATGACCATTCTGGGAACAGTAGATGTTGGCGCATCATCACCTCACGGGATCGCTCTTAGCAACGATGGATCTACACTATGGGTGGCCAGTAATGAGGCTTCCCATTTTTTTGCGATCGAGACCGCCCGTTTTGGGGAGAGCGATTACCAGCCGCAGAATTTTCGCCTGGGATCGGATGTCCCCTATAATTACGAGATCAATGATAATACCTACAACGCTTTGGAACTTGTATTAAACCAGGATGGTTCGGAACTGTTTGTATCTTGTTCGGGGAAGGGGCAGGTACGCGTATTTGATACGTCGAGTGGGGACAGCTTGAAATATTACAGCACTGGTATGATGCCCTGGCATATGGCTGTTTCCAATGATGATAAATATCTTTATACAACCAACCGTATGTCAAATAATGTTGTACAAACAGATCTTACCAGCGGTACTACCAAAACATTCACTGCTGAAAATCTTACGATGCCCCACGGAGTTGCCCTTACGGCTGATAACCGTAAACTAGTAGTAAGTTCATCCATGGGTGATGTATTATATATTGTGGATGCAGAATCCATGGTCATGACTGGGATGATTGTGCTGATGGATGGCGGTATGGATATGGACAACATGCATATGCCTACCGGCGTAGCTGTTGTGCAGGACTAAATCCGGTTTTATTTTTTCTTTGCTTGGTTGACTACTGAATCTATTGCTGCCTGGATCGCTTCCTGATCCCCTAGATAATAATGCTTGATCGGCTTTAGTTTATCGTCCAGTTCATAGATCATGGGTACACCTGTAGGTATATTGAGACCAACAATTTCTTTATCTGTAATATTATCCAGGTATTTTACCAAGGCCCGCAGTGAATTCCCGTGGGCAACGATCAACACCTTCTTTCCGCTGCGGATAGATGGTGCAATGGTTTCTTGCCAATAGGGCAGAAAACGATTTACTGTATCCTTTAAACATTCGGTTAGGGGAATATCCTTTTGATCAATATTAGCATAAGTAGGGTCATCTCCGGACCAGCGTTTATCTGATATCTCCAGCGCTGGAGGTGGCGCGTCATAACTGCGGCGCCAGATTAGTACCTGCTCATCGCCAAATTTGACAGCGGTCTCTGCTTTATTCAAACCCTGCAGCGCACCGTAGTGCCTTTCATTCAAACGCCAATTATACTTAATGGGTACGTTATCTATTTGCATTTCCGATAGGCAGATTTCCATGGTACGAATTGCGCGGGTTAGTACCGATGTATAGATCAGATCAAAAACGAATCCATCTTCCCGGAGGATCTTTCCTGAAGATTGCGCTTCCTGTTCCCCTTTTGGGGTCAAATCAACGTCGGTCCATCCGGTAAAACGATTCTCCAGATTCCATTGGCTTTCGCCGTGACGCAATAAAACAAGTTTAACCATGGATACTTTCCTATCAGAAATTCGATCAAAACTGTTATTCTTCAAAATGCCAAAATATATTTAGCCAAAGAAATTGAGGAAATAATGATGAATGAACGTGTTGCAGTAAATGAATT
The DNA here is from genome assembly GCA_004124535.1 of Fidelibacterota bacterium. The sequence continues at coordinate 16,566 of SCKQ01000019.1, read as the reverse complement.
TGTACGGCGTCAAACAAGAGAATCCGGGAAATCATTTTCAAGTCAGCTTTCCTTTGAAGATATTGCGCGGCATGCTGAAGCACAGATGTCCGCCGGACATTTTAAGGAGGGTTACCGGAATGGCGTAAGACTCGTAGTGGCAACAGCGGATATTACCAAACAATTTACTTGTCCCTTTGTAAAGATTGATGCAGCAACAGAATTGTCCGCAAAATATGTCCAGCGCAGATCGGATGAAAATTTCTATATCCAGGTGCGGGCAAAAGCGGGGACATTGCTTCCCGCTGGAAAAGTTGAACTGATCTTATATCGTCATGATGTGCTGGCGGAAAATGATGAACAAAGTACTGGTGCCGAATGGGAGTTGATCAGTTTTCATGCATTGCCGGAGGGTATAGATGAAATGCCAATGGGACCGGTGACCATGATGCGCAATCAGTTGGAATTTCCTGGTGGTACCAAAGCCAATTATTCCACGGATGAGTGGGCCCATTCCGTGGAATTCTGGCAGCAATACGCTGCCCTGGAAATGGAGTAATAGATCAATAGTATGAATGTTGGTCAAAAATCGCCCTGGGTTGCGATGCTATTTACAGCGCTGGCTGGAGGTATGGGTTGGGGCATCCGCGGTCAATATGGCCATGAAACTGGTGCCATGCTGGCCGGGTTGCTGGTTGCATTGGTGCTGGTTTATCTGTTTGGTTATCATTTGAGTTCCTTGTCAGCAGCAAGGGCTGTTGCTCTGGCCACTGTTGCTATTGGTTTTGGCGGTTCCATGACTTATGGACAAACCCTAGGGTTAACCCAGGATGCGCCGTTGATCGGAAATATGGCTGCCTTACGCTGGGGTTTGTTGGGTACCTTTATAAAAGGTTCGATCTGGATCGGATATTTTGGCCTGTTTCTGGGATTGGGTTTAGGTGAAAAAAAATACACCATGATTGAAATGGCCCTAGCGCTGATTGTGGCAATATTTCTGTTATACCTGGGTATATATGTATTAAATGAACCTTTTGATCCTGCCAGTAAAAAATTACCAAGTATTTATTTTTCCGATAATTGGTACTGGCAGCCAGAGGAGGCATTGAAACCGCGGCGAGAACAATGGGGTGGATTGCTTTTCGCCCTGGGCTGGCTGATCGCTTACACTGGTTTTATTAAGAAAGATCTATTGACCAGGAATATGGCACTATGGGGCGTGTTGGCTGGTGGACTTGGGTTTTCTTTCGGGCAAAGTATACAGGCCTATCACGCCTGGAATGTGGATTGGTTTCAAATGGGCTGGCTTGCCAGTATTGAACCAAACATCAACTGGTGGAATATGATGGAGATTACTTTTGGTGCAGTTTTTGGCTGTGTACTGGCCCTTGGTTTATGGTGCAATAGGCATCATATTGCAACAAATAGATCCGATGAACCGATCAAACTTGGATTCAAAACAGAACTTGGTCTGATGGCTATCCATATTTTTGCACTTGTGACCTGGAATTTTATGTCTTTTTCCACTTTTGACTGGTTTGCCGATCGGGCGCTTACGATGGGATTGATTCCCCTCCTGGCGATCCTGGGTGGTCGTATCTGGCCTTATTTCGTGTGTTTACCAATTACAGCGTTGCCAATTGCTGGTAAAACATTGCGTCAGTTGGCCTACCGTACCGATGATATATCTCTATTGTTCGGCTGGTTGATTTATTTTATGGTCCCCTTGGCCTTGGTAACCTGGTTTGCAATAAAGCTGATCCAGTGCCCTGATAAGAAATTGAATGGGCACCTTTTTAGCCGCCGGACACTGATTATTAGCACAATCTTCTATTTTGTGCTGAACTGGGCCTTTTTCGAATTCCCCTGGCCATGGTCCGATTGGACAGCTCGTACTCCCAGCGGTATCATATTTATAATATGCGCAGCAGGTCTTCTACTATTGACTTTTTACTTCGATCCCCGAAAGGGAAGGTGGCAGTTTAATTCTTCTTGAGACCTACTAGAATGATATCCTGATCCCCAGCTTAAATCCCCTGGGGTTTAAGAATGCAGTCTGAATATTATCCGGCATATTGATGTACGCCTTATTATCCAAGACATGTTGTACAAACCCCGGATTTGCGTTCTGCCATTGACCGTCAATGAATTGCTTATACGTTGCATTAGTATATACATAGTAAAGTTCATTTGGATCTCTTGATTCCATTACCACAGCTGGAGGCAGGAGGTAATCACCCCGCACTATGTTTATGGGCACAAATTCCACGTTTGGTTTTGGGTAATCACCTGGCTGATCATCGCCCGGAATAAACATATAAGGATATTCATAAAACTCAACATCATCAAATACCCTGGTTGGTAGGTGTAAGGAGACCATGTAGTCATTGTAATCACTTAAGGGATTTTCCCCGGTTATAACGAAAGGATGTTCGAAATACATAAACTTCAGATTTAACGGGTTGGTCACGTCAATAAATAATTGTACTGCTCCAAACCGGGTCTTGAATTTTTTACTGAAGCGCAGATCCAGACTGTAGAAATCCTTTGTACGTACATTGTTTTTTATTGTTGGGTGCGGTATATACTGCACCCCAATTTTATCATCTACCTGATCAAGGATCGGCCCACTCCAGGTAAATACTTTGCCGGCACGCCATTGACCTAAGAAATCCATATGCCAATTAGATAACAGGCGCAATCCAAATTGTTCAGGTAGAAAAAATTCCAGGTTCAGACGGGCATATGGTTGTGTTATAGGTTTCATCTGGTAGTGGTCCTGAGTTATGCTATAGTATTCATTCTCATCCAACGGGTTCTGAATAACTCCGGTTATACCGAAATTCCCAGAACTAAAATCCATATAGGTATAATTCAGGAAACCCCTGAACCAATTTCCCTTAACCTTGCTCAAAGTTAATTCCAGGCCACGGACATCATTATAATTGTTGGGCATGGCGATGGTATAGATCATTGCATCACTTACAAAAGCCTGAAAACTGACCTGATTATCCACACTGCGAGAATAACCTGAAAGCTGTAGTAAATATTCATCGGTCAATATCCTTTCATAACCTATTTCATAAGCACTGGTCCTGGGCATGGGCATATTGGGATTACCCAGTCCGGTAATGGCACTACGATCGACTGTAAAGGACTTTTCCTGCATCTGATAGAGGTACTGGGCCTGGGGCATCTGGCGGAACTGTCCATAATTGAAATAGAATTTTGTTTTGTCTGTGATTGGGAATGATATGCCAATTCGCGGACTCAACGCCACCTGTTTTTCCGCGCTGACTGTTGCGGCTGAATCCTTCCGGGCATCGTTATTTTGCTGGGTAAAAAATTGATCAAAATCACTGAATATGTTGTTTTCACCTCCGGCAGAAAAATAGTCCATTCGCGCACCCAGTTTCATAACCATTTGATAAAATGTGAACTTTCCCTGAATATATGCGGCCCCCTGCTGCGGTGTGGCTGTCCATGATTCATGCAGTCGGTAAGGCGATTCATAATCTATATTTTCGCCAAACAAGAGATTAGAAATTGACCCAATAGCCATGACTCTGGTATCTACCGCATCATTAAATTCTGAAGATATGTCATAATTGCTATATATATATTCAAAACCGGCTTTCAGTTGGGTGCTGGAATTCATTTGTTTGGTAATATCAAAATTCCCCGAAACAATGGACACACTTGAAGTATCTCTATCCTTGATGATATTATCGATATTAGGGCGTAAAAAATAATCAGACCGCAAGTAGTGCATTTTCATTTCATAAAATGTGCTGGCATTCAGTGTGCGCGATAATTTGCCGGCGAACATACTGTGATTAATATCTGAGAGACCAATACTGGCATTTTTAAATAGTCCCTCTGTCCTAAAAAAATCATTTTCAAAACCCCAGGGGTAGGCCGGTATTCCTGCCTCCATAACTGTACTGATCGAGTCTGCGGTGCCCTTTTGATTGGTGAATAAACCGCTAAGAGTGAGTTTAAGATCTGGTTTAATATTTGAAATGAGTTTGAATTGAAATGTTTCATCCTGACGAAGATCTTCACCAAATTGCTCCAAATAAGGTATAATATTATTTCGATAGGATGTCAGAAACCGCAGATTGCCAAAACGTTGACTCAGTGGTCCGCCTATGGTCAGATCTATATCATGGCCGGCATCGTTAATTGGTTTCCATTTGCCAGGAAAATTCAATCGTTGGCCGGAACGATTTCTTATAAATAAATCCGCGCTAAAATGATCCTTGGGTGGGTCTTTCGTAATAATCTGTACCAGACCGGAACGGACATTTCCATAAGCAGCATCAAAACCACTGGTCTGTACTTGTATCTGCTCCACCGCTGTGTAGCTGAGTCCGGTAATAGGACCATTGGTTCGTCCTTCTCTTAGGTTTATCCCATCTACAATAAATGATGTAGAGTTAATATTCCCGCCTCGGATTGTCATATTTGGTTCAACACCTGCTTGCAGGCGGACCGCGTCTTCAATCGTAGTTATAGGAAGATTTTCCAGATTTGCAGCATCCAGGTTGATCGTATTCGCCGATATGCCAGGTCTGATCAACTCGCGCTCTGCTATAATGGTTACTTCTTCACCTTTTAAGACTTCTTCGTCAAGTATAAAATTGATATTCGTGGTCTGGCCGGGGTATACCTTTATATCTATAACAGTTGTCTGGGTATAGCCAATATAGAATGCCCTAATGCTGTATGTCCCGGGAAGTATGTTTGCGATAATATAGATACCGCTACTGTCTGTTGATCCTCCAATGTCGGTACCAATAAGTAGAATGTCTGCTCCGCGCAGAAGCGCGCCTGTAGTTGTTGTTTCGACCCTGCCGCTAATGTTACCGGTCTGCGCCTGAATTGGATAAGCTGTAATGAAAAATAACGATAGCCAGGATAGAATACAGTGGTTATTAAATAGAAAACGCCAAAACCAGTATTTGTGCATTTTCTATTTTAAGACAATTTAAACAATGAAACGAATATCTAGGTTAAAAGTATTACGGATTACTTTGCTTAGGCATCAAAATACTGTTGTGTAATGTCGACGTAAATAATCAAGTGTTGCCCAGGATGAATCAAACTGGATTGTTTTTTCACTTTTTTGTTCCAGTTGACCAGTTCCGAAACGGATACATTAAAACGATTGGCAATGCGGCCTAGAGAATCACCATTTCTGACCTGGTAAGCAACCTTTTGTATTGTTTCTGGGCGGGATACGTCCGGCCTATTTTCGCATTGAAATAATTTAATTGTTTGGTCAATCTTCAAATAATCTTTTGTCTTCATGTTATTCCAGACGGCAAGTTCATCGATGGTCACCTCAAACTCCTTGCTTAAATCCCACAACGAGTCCCCGCGTTTTATCTTGTATTCTGTATAGTGTGGGTCGTGCTCATCTGTCGGAAATACACTACCAGGTAAAATTTTTGGAACCAGCAGTTGCTCTCCCGCAATGATCGTATTCGATGATAATTTGTTGACCGCTTTGATAAGCACCACTGATGTGGAGTAGTTTTTTGCGATTTTGCTCAAACAATCACCACTATTGATATTATAATGAACCCATTGGATTGAACCTTCTGTTGGCAAGTCTGCAATTAAAGCATTCATTAACGATTCATTTTCTACCGGAATCAGGAGCTGATGGGGTCCGTCAGGAGCTGATTGCCAGAAATTGAAACCTGGATTAAGCTGGTATATATCTTCTAGTTGTAGATCCATTATATCCGCCAGCGCTGTTAAATCAATTTGTGTGGGCAAGTTCACAATGGTAAACCTGGCACTATTTGGTAATTCGGGCAATCTTATGCCTAAAGAACTGCTATTATCAATTACGTGAATCAGAGCCAGCAGTCGGGGTACGTACTGTTTTGTTTCCTGGGGTAAACTCAAAGACCAAAAGTCCGTGCCTTTGCCCCAAGCTGCATTCCGCCTTTGGACATAGGAAACGGTGCCTTCACCAGCGTTATAGGCGGCGATAGCAAGTAGCCAGTCGCCATCAAATCTTTTATGTAAATACGTTAGGTAATCAAGGGCGGCCTGGGTTGAAAAAACAATATCCCGGCGGCCATCATACCAGCTATTTATTGGCACACTATATTGCCGTGCAGTACTGGGTATCATCTGCCAGAAACCGGCAGCACTGCCATGGGAAAATGCATAGGGGTCATAATTGCTTTCTATGAAGGGTAGTAATGCCAGTTCCAGGGGCAGGCCTCTTTTTTCCAGTTCTGTGGTTACATAATGAATATAAGGACTAGCTTGGTGTGACAAGTAATTAAAATACCAGGATCCATGATTTTTGATACGTTCAATCTCCTGCTGTACTGTCTTGTCCTTGTAGTACGTATTCCATGATAAATTTTCTTTTAAATGTTGCCATAGATCTGTTTGTGGCTCGGGTTCTGTAATTAGCGGATCAATATCACAGGCACTGTAACAAATTACTTCCCCGTTATCGACTACTTTTATTAATACATCAGTGGTTCTCGTAAGGGGAGAGTAGTGTTCCGTAAGAAAAATTATAACCAGGAATAATGAGAATATGTATTTCATAAAATTTTTATATGTTGTGTTTAAATGCTTGGTCAACCAAAAAACGGGTCTGACAGGAGGCCAGACCCGTTTCATTGGATTTTGTGTGTGCCATACTCCAAATAGCTGGTTTAGTCATTCGATCCTAGCACGGCTGAGTAAACATCCTCATCCTCATCAGCAGTGAATTTCGTATCATTACTATCTTCATCAGAATCTAAACTATCTTCTTTGTCTTTTACTGGAGAACTTTTTGCCGCCAGTTCCTCTGCATAGGATGTGGTGTATTCCTGTCCATTCCAGGTGAATGCGTGGTCGGTACCAAGCAATGCACGTGCTTGAGCAAATGCTTCATTAAAAGATTCCGGTTCTGAAGCTACCGTTTCGAGCTCTGCCTCTGCATTTTCAGCTTCCTCAATTATCACATCTATAGCTTCAATTGCCTCAGCGATGTACGCTTCAGCGCGATCGTCAAGAACAACTTCTTCTGAAGATTCTTCATAGGGACTCTCATAGGATAACTCTGGGGCACGGTTATTAGCACTCATTATCATCAACATTGCAATGATGCCGAAAGACAGTGTTACGAAAGCTACTCTACCACGATTTATTTTGTATTTGTTCATTTTTTACTCCTTTTTCATTTTCGTTTATGATCACAATTGGTTGCAATCGGTAGGTTTTACATGGTAGATGCGGGATCAGTTCCAGTAATTATTTGCAATAGTCTTGATATGTGAGCATTGTCACAATGCAAGCACCATTTTCAATAATATTGGAACCTAGACGGATATAAGAGTATTAAACAAGGTTGCAAACTACGGTTTGGTTTTTTTACACCTAGGGTCTAAGCTCAGCTATATATTGTATTGGTTATAAATAATGAAAATGGTAAGCTTTTTCAGATACATAGTTATATAAATAATGAAGAATAAATCGATAGTAGTATTTTATACCCTCTGCGCACTTGTGCCAATTATCTTTATTGCGGTAGCTTTCTTCGGACCGGAAAAAGAAATAGCTATTTCCTTAAAAGGACCGAATACTTTCGGTCTCGATGATGAAAAGATCACCAAGAAATATGATTATATAGAAAAGAAGGAAAAGGAAAAACGGGAAAAATTTAAAAAAGAGGTGGAAAAAATATGGGATTCCTACAAGGAATCAACATCGAAGACCTATGTATCCTACAGTAAGGATCTCACTTCCCGGACAATAGTAGATTTTGAGAAAGGGGAGGTTACCATAGAGGTGATCGTGGATGAAAATGAAAGCAAAGACGGTTCTTACAACCTTGATCTAAACCCGGGTCAAAAGATTAACATCACTCAAATAGGCAATGTGAAAAATATTATTCTTTCTATCAACGCATCACTAATTAATACGATAACTTTTTTCGCGTTACAAGATAAAAAAGATGATGGCGATCAAGATGGATCGAGAAGCGGCAAAGGCCTTAATTCTAAATTTTTACGGCAATTGAATAATATTCTGAAAGAAAAAGGAGACGACGGAAAACCGATTTTGAAAGATCAATTAGTTGATGCCAGCGGTAAAGTTGTGAAAGGTATGAGCAATACTCTGAATTTTGCCAAATCTGTTGTCAGTACACAATCCAAAAAGGTACGCATGCATTTTTCAAAGGATGGAAAAAAACGGACCATTTTTTCCATCAAGATACCGATGAGTGATGATCATATTGCCAAGCGCAGGGACAGATATAAGGACCTTATTGTTATAGAGGCAAGAAGGTTCAACATTCCTCCGGAAATTGCATTGGCAATTGCCGAAACAGAGTCGGCTTTTAACCCCAAGGCAAAGTCTCATGTTCCCGCCTATGGATTGATGCAATTGGTTCCGAAATCGGGTGCCCGGGATGCCTACCAGTGGATCTATAAACAGGCTACATATGTCAGCGGCAAATCCCTATACAACCCCAAGCACACTGTTGAACTGGGGTGTGCTTATTGATCCATGATCAGGCATCATTCTTTTTCTCGTATTCGTGATGATGAACGAGCGTACCTTTGTGCCATACCAGCTTATAATACAGGTGTTGGGAATGTATCTAAGTCTCTCGTTTACAAATCAAACATTAAGAAAGCATCTAAAAAGGCAAATAAGATGAGTACAGAGGAACTGTATGATAAACTGTATACAGACCTCAGCAGTAAGGAAGCAAGGAATTATCTAAAAAAGGTCTGGACTAGAAAAGAAAATTATAAATGATCAGCTTTTTGTCTCCGCGATTTTCATTCGCAAGATAAATACCCGCAGCGAGCTGAGAATAATTGTACCAATAATTACTACATAGACAACCCGGGCCATGTATTCAGCACCAGGCATACCGGCCTGGATCACTGCCTGGATCAGTACAGCAGCAGCCAGTCCCCGGGCAAAAACTGCATTAACCAGTTGTCGCTGGTCTTTTGGCATCCCCTTAGTTAATGGCATTGATCCCATGCGAGTAATCATGATCAGCACCGATAAAATGCTACCTATAACCAGCGCTGTTTGATCCGTAATATCAAGCAGGATACCCACATAAATGAAAAACAGCGCTTTTAGAAAAAAGGAAATCAAATTGTAATACCGTTTCTCAGTTGCTGAGGTTACTTCTACACCAAGCTCACCCTGGATGGCTTTTTGTTTTTCCGCAACCGACCTGGAAAGAATCCCTTCTTTTATAGAGGAAAGTTGCTTTGAATTATTGAGGATCAATCCCAGGAATAAAGCAGCAATAGGTCCATTACCTCCAAAGTATTCCGTTGCCAAATAAATCAGTATTAAATATGCAATCGTAATAATATAATTTTGTTCTTCAAACACTCTGATAACAATCCATATTATGCCGCCCAAAACACCGATAAATCCAGCAATGGCAAATAATTCAATAAGGTAAGTGAGTGTTTTTTGAACACCAAAAATTCCAGTAATATAAACTTCTATAACTGATAGCGTTGCCACAATACAGAATACATCTGTAAGTGCAGATTCAAGGGCTAATCTGGAAAATAACTTTCCTCCTACACGTATCTGACTCAATATAGGAATCACAAATGAAGATGATACACCAGCAAGAGAAAACCCAATAATCATTGATGCCATCATTGTTGTTCCATCAAGATGATATTGATGGATATAGTAAAATGTTCCCCCCACTACGATTGTGGAAATAACAAAATTGTATATTGTCAGGATGAGACTGGAAGAGAATTCCCTGATCAGCGAGGATAGATTAATATTAAATGCACCATCAAAAATCAGGATCAATAGAGTGAAGGTCGTGAATACTGGTGCAACGGAAGCTAGATCCTCTGGCGATGTGTATCCGAACCCATTGGGGCCGATAAGAAATCCAAGTATAATAAGAAACAAAACATCGGGTATGTTTGTCCGGCGAAATAATGCCTCGGATAAGAAGCCAAAAATCGCTATTAAGCTAAATGCCAGTAATGCGGTATTAACGTTCAAAATACTAGGCGAATATTAATCGATTTTTACTTGCACTATTTATTTAATTTTTCCGATGTGGGCTTTGACCATCACCGTTTCTGTCCAATAAATTGGCCAAAAACCTTCTATTGTTTTCGAAAATTTTGGAGCAATTAAGACATCATATTCTTTATTTTTATTTAATAGATCCTGTAAAGCTAAGTTTTCAGTATCAATAAATATTAGTCCTAATATTTGTGCTGCGGTTGTTTCTGTATAATCAAATTCCGATGATATAATTGGAATATTTGTCGTAGCCATTCCAATAGTTGCAGTTTCGATCTTTCTTTTAAACATTCTATCAAAATCAATTCCCAGAATTTTCACCGATTTTGCCTGGCCCCAAACTTCATCGGATATATCCAGGTCTTTTAATTGAATCTCCGGTGTCACGATACTGTGGAAAACCATTGTACAGCCAGACATTAAGATAAAAATGGTGATTAGGAATAAAGTGATTTTTTTCATCAGTTTACCTTTCTTTATTAGACCATAAAAATAAAACTTCGTCTTTATAATAAATATAGGTTTTTCCTATAGTCGCGAATATTATATCAAGCATTTTTCTGCATATTATTTGCAAGCAATTTTGATTAATATAACCATTATGAAAAACAATATCAGAAATATTGTAATATTTAGTGCGTTAGCACTTCTTATCAGTAGTTGCACTAAACAAGAAAGTGAAAATAAAGTAGAAGACATGAATATTAAACTAAGCTGGGGCATGATCACAAATATGTTGGGAGGGGAATCAAGCTGCAGGGCTGTATTTACTATCCACAACAATGCTGACCAAACACTAGGCAATTCGGGTTGGGCTATATATTATTCTCAAATTCCCAGGAGGGTAACGAATGAACCCAATGCCAAAGCAATTGTAAAACATATTAACGGGGACTGGTTTAAAATTATTCCAGCACAGAATTTTTCTCTTGCTCCAAATGAGCAAGTAACGGTGCATTATAATCTTTCACATTATTTGATCAAGGAAACGGATGCGCCACTGTATCCATATATTGTACGGTATGATGACCGTGGTAGAGAAGTATCAGTATCCAGAATAACCGATTATACTATTCTGCCATTCGAAAAACCAGAGCAGATTAATCGCGGCCCCAATGACGTTGTACCAATACCGAGCTCCGCCCATCGTTACCAGGAAAATGCAGTATTATCATTATTGCCGGAAAATGTATTACATAAGATTATTCCCACCCCCGTTAGCATAACCTCCCCAGCAGGCAATTTGGAATTGAGTGCCGCATTACAAATTCACTATAGTGCCGATCTATTGTCTGAGGCAAAATATCTTCAGGAAATGCTGCAGGTAATAACCGGCACAAAATTTACAATTCTTGAGAAAGATTATACAGAAGGGAAAGCGATTGTTTTACAAACGGAACCTGTGTCTGTTAATGGTATTACTGCAGAGGCGTATGTGCTTGATATTTCTTCCGCTTCCGGCGTGAGTATTACTGGCTCTGATCCAGTAGGAGTTTTCTATGGCATTCAGAGTTTAATGGCCTTACTGCCCGTAGATTTTTATATAATGTCCCAAAGGAAGATCTTGGTTCCAACAGTACGGGTTGAGGATGCACCACGTTTTCCGTATCGTGGTCAGCACTTGGATGTCTGCAGAAATTTTTTCTCAAAAAAAGCTGTGTTGAAATTAATGGATGTAATGGCCTTCTATAAGCTCAATACCCTGCAGTTATATCTTTCTGAGGATGAAGGCTGGAGAATTGAGATAGAAGCGCTCCCCGAGCTGACAGCGGTTGGCGGTCAGCGCCAGCATACATCGAAGGATGCAGCGGCGCTCCATCCATCCTATGGTAGCGGACCAATCGCCTACGAAGAAGGTACCCATGGCAGCGGTTTTTATACCAGGGCAGATTTTATTGAAATGCTCCAATATGCTAAAGAAAGACATATTACACTGATACCTACTATCAACTTCCCAGGGCACGCCAGGGCAGCGATTAAGGCAATGGAGACACGGTACCGGCGCTTTATGGCAAAAGGCAAGGAACAACTGGCGAACGAATATCGGCTAATTGATCCCGATGAAAATTCTCAATACTCATCAGCACAAGGTTACGATGATAACGTAGTTAACGTAGCGCGAGAATCTGCCTATCGATTTTATGAAACGGTGATTAAGAGCATCAGTGATATGTATCGAGAAGCGGATGTCCCATTCACTTTTTTCCATACTGGTGGAGATGAAGTGCCGAATGGTTCCTGGTCAAATTCCCCTTTGATTAATAAACTCCTGGAAACGATGCCTGAAGTAAAAAATCCAATGAATCTTCAGGCCCACTTTTTCCGCCGCGCGATAGATATCTTAGAAAAATATGATGTAAAAATTGGCGGCTGGGAAGAAGTAGCCATGCTGAGAGATACACAAGGAAGACCTGTTCCCAATCCAGAATTTGTTGATAAAAAGGTCGTGCCGTATTTTTGGATCAATGCCTGGGGGCAGGAAGACCTGGCCTATCGTTTAGCGAATATTGGTTATGAAGTGGTCATGTGTAATGTAACAGATTTTTATTTTGATCTTGCTTATGATAAAGATCCAAAAGAACCGGGATTGTATTGGGGTGGATTCAATAAAACGAGGGACGCCTATGAAACTGCACCACTGGACCTGTTTAAGACCACAACTACCACTCCCAGCGGTACACCGATCGATATCGAAAAAACATTTAAAAATAGAGAACACTTACAACCGGAAAATAAGGAAAATATCATTGGTGTGCAGGGCCAGCTTTGGAGCGAAACCATTAAAGGTGACCAAATGCTGGAATATTATTATTTACCTAAGATCATTGGTTTTGCTGAAACAGCCTGGTCAGAGCGGGAGTGGGAAACCATTGCAGATCGGGAAGAACGGGAAAAAGCTACGGGAAAAGCATGGAATATTTTCACTAACACTCTAGCGAAAAAAGAGCTGCCCCGGCTCAATTCTATTTTTGGCGGTTATAATTATCGTATTCCATTGCCTGGCGCTGTAATCAAAAATGGGTTATTACAGGCGAATGTTGAATTCCCCGGGCTCGATCTTCGTTATACTACTGATGGTTCAGAGCCTACCATCGAATCGTCACTATTTACGGGACCTGTTGAAGTTTCTGGGACAGTAAAGATACGCGCCTTTGATGCGGCTGGTAAAGGCAGCCGTACATCAATGATCAAAGCTGAGTAGTTATTGTAAGATTGTCGGTTTGTAGCAGCGGATAAATTCCTCCGGCATACGCTGCGGTTTCCCATTTTTGATATTCATGGATACCCAGTCTGTCTCGGCTCGTAATATGGTTTTATCATCAGCCAGCCGAATGATTTGGTACTTGCGCTGACTGTTGAAGCAATTATCGTTAGTAGCGATCCATGTACCGACAATCAGATCATCATTAACAAATGTTGCCGAAATATAATTGAGCTCATGGCGCTTGGCAACCATGGCCACACCAATATCTAGGTAATCATCAACGGACAGTCCCAAACTTTCCGAATGGATATAGGCAGCTGTCATGATCCATTCCAGGTAGGTACGATTATTTGCATGACCTAACTGATCAATGTCTTCCGGGAGCACCTGAACTTTCACGGTATACGGGTTCGGGTAGTCCCAGTTTAATTGATCCGGTGTATCTCCTGAGATTTCCATATCATTATTTTTTAGTGAGATATTGTCCTTGAAAAAAGACTACCGTTAGGAATTGTTTTTTCTTAAAACTTCCTGCTATAATCGATGGTCATTGTTAGGTCACCAGTTTCTTCATCTTTATCTAAAATGAACTTTCCCCTTGATAGTGCATCAATATCATAGAACATCCCGTCCTCGCGATCAAATTCACCTTCCAGCGCTGTCCATAGAAATACTTGCAATGTTGGATGAATCTTTTTCCCATAAAACAATGAAATTTCCTCAGCAAAAAGTTTTTCCGTAAGAACGCTTTTGACCACGTAGTATTTTATCGAATTAAAGAAGTTCTTCTTCTCCAGCGCCACGGTTAACCATTCATTAAGACTGTTTGCAAATGAAGCTGTTTGCATGCGCAACTTTTCATCAACACTGGGATCATACTCTGGATCCTCTAAATATCGAATCAATAAATTTCGGTCCATTACTGAATTCCAGCTTTTTCTCACCGCATTGGCGTGATCTTTGGCCTTTTCTTTCCATGACTGAACCTGGGAGATAATATACATTTCATCCAGGCCATCGGGACCAAAGTAATCTTCTTTGCTCTGGTAATAAAAATCCATGTTGTTGAACATCCACCAATCTCCCAGCTGGTCCCTGTTTGCGCTACGCAGCGCTACCATGATGGCCTCGGCCCAGATATCCAGTTCGATGATCCGTTTAACCTGGTCAAATATTGTGTCGTTATCTGCATTCTGTATGTTTTCGTAGGCATTCTTTTTTTTATATTTCAGCGCTGTGATCATCTGGTCGAAGACTTTTTGATCCTTCCTGGCGATGTCCTGCACCCAGGTGATAATGCCTTCGAAACCCATTTCCTTAAATTTCCTGGTGGTGATTTCGAACGCTATTTCGTCTGTTACCTTGTCCGGTTCTTTTTCCTCTGATCGGTATACGTAATCCTTGGAATCGTAAACAATATTTTCGTTTTTGTCCTTCATCTGGAAATCTGGCCGCATAGCAGATACCTACAGGTAAAAAATTGATTCTTTAACATTTTTTACAATGCTGAATCTAAGCCTATTACAATTATAATTGTTTTCTGAAAACTTGCTGGTATGGTAATGGGAAATGCGTGGGCCCTCAGGGATTCGAACCCCGGACCAACGGATTATGAGTCCGCTGTTTCACCGTCGACAGCTTGGTCAACGGTTACCGGATTAACGGTTACCAGTGATGGCATTTCCTTCTTAAATAATGCTTTTATCTCTTTTTCTAAAGATGGAAACCAGCTTAACAATTTAGATTGTTTGAAATCTTTATATAATTCCGTTGTATTTACACTACTATGACCAACTTCTTCTTTTACGAGGTATAAATTCCCACCTAATTGAATACACCGACGAGTGATATAGGTGTGGCGCAGACAATGAAAGGTATAGGTTTGATCTATTTTCTTCTGCTTTATTAAATCCAAACATACTTCTCTTAATTCATGTTGTATGTATCCTTCATAGGATGTTTCAGTACAAGAATGGTTATTTTTAAAATCATTGTATATTTTTCTCCAGTATTCCTTCTGGGTTTTATCCAAATAAATTTCACGTTCTTTTCCTGATTTTGAATATTGGGATTCTATATAAAGAAAGTCATCCAATAGGCGACCTCTTAACATTTCATCTATACGGCAACCAGTAGAATAACCAAATGAGAGAGCATATTTGTAAATCTCTCTTAGCTCAGATTTCATTAATTCAGCTATAGCTGAATCTGGTATTATCTTTTCAGATAATTCTGGCTCGTCTTCCATTTCAATCTTCGGGACTTTAATATCTGGAGTATCATCTTCAGCCGCTACCCAACGGAGAAAACATTTAATTCCGCGCAGATTTATATTAATGCCAGATGGTTTATGTTTGCCTTCATACGCTTCTTTGAAATCATTAATGTGCTTTTTCTTAATATTCTTTATGCGAAAGTTTTTACCTAAAACATCAATAAATCGATCCAATGAGATCCCGTACCTATCAACGCTAGATTGATCTATTTTACCGGACTTATCACGTAGGAACTTTTCTTTCAATTTTCCCAATGTATCCAAAGGGATTAGTTTGGTGTCAGCGTTTTTATTCAACCACGGGAATTTGTGTTTCTTGTTATCATTAACAATGCGTCTTCCAATGATGTCTCTTATGTTTTCAACCGTTTTAATTGTAGCGGTACGTCGCTTTGCCAAATCATCATCATAGGTTTTTAATGGTATGGTAAGTTGCCGCCGATCCTTATTTATAAACCATCTTACGTAGGCGACATAGCCACCATGATCTTCACGTAAGTAGATTGAAACATTAACACTATAAGTGCCGCTTGGGGTCTTAACTCTCATGTTATATAACTATAACTCCTTGATTTTATGTTTGTTTCCGGCAAATTTTATTAGGCGCAAATAAGCATTTACAAGAGGAGGAACAACCTCGGTTATACATTCACGTAAGTACACTGCTATGGTAATATATAAGATACCCTACTTTAATAGGGGGTAAAGCAGAAGTAACAGTAGTACCGCGGAAAGTCTTTAACTCATTTACTATTAGCATTTACAGCAATCTAACTCATTATTAAGGGTATACTTTTTTAGGGGCTTCATATTATTTAGGGTATACTTTTTTAGGGTGGTTAGGTCCATTAAGGGTATACTTTTATAGGGTGGCTTTTGTCTTTCGACCACTCTGACCTTTCTTAAATTGTGTCTTAACACCGACCATTTGCTTTTTCAGTTTCGGTATATCATCAGACCAGTTTTCTTCAGGATACCTGCGCCATCGTTGACTCTCTTGGCGTACGCCATCAACACACAAAAGTCTATAACGTGCACAATCTCC